>NZ_JBMPPH010000039.1:0-41431 GCF_049340285.1 Undibacterium sp. SXout20W
TGGGTAAGATGTGTGTATGTCATTTCGGGCAACTTTGACTTGGAGGTCTGGAAGGCCGGATGCTACTGCATCTTCCCACCTTTAACCATTTATCTTCAGTTGCACTTCATAGTTGAACTCGCGATTTATTTAAAAATCAGAAGCTATCACCGGGAATACGCACCCACCCTTCCATAAGTACACGTGCGCTTCGGCTCATAATTGCCTTTTTAACCACCCATTCGCCATTGATTTGGGTTGCTTCAGCACCGACTCGCAGAGTTCCTGACGGATGTCCAAAACGAACCGCGCTGCGCTCGCCGCCACCGGCAGCAATATTCACCAAAGTGCCGGGAATCGCTGCTGCGGTTCCAATGGCAACCGCCGCCGTACCCATCATGGCATGATGCAATTTGCCCATAGACATGGCACGGACAAGCAAATCAACGTCAGCGGCGGCGACGGGCTTACCACTTGAAGAAACGTAGTCTGCTGGTGGCGCGACGAAGGCAACCTTCGGCGTATGCTGACGTTTGGCAGCGTCATCGATATGTTTGATGAGGCCCATACGCAAGGCACCATGCGCGCGAATAGTTTCAAACATTGCCAGGGCTTTGTTGTCGCCGTTGATCGTATCCTGCAATTCCGTACCCAGATAACCTATTGCATCCGCATTGACGAAAATGGTAGGGATACCTGCATTGATCATGGTAGCTTTTAAAACACCAACGCCAGGCACGTCTAATTCATCGATCAAGTTACCAGTCGGGAACATTGATCCGCCCGCACTCTCTTCATCTGCCGCTGGGTCCATAAACTCCAACTGAACCTCTGCCGCCGGAAAGGTGACGCCATCAAGCTCAAAATCACCCGTTTCCTGTACTTCACCATTGCTGATAGGCACATGTGCAATGATCGTTTTACTGATATTTGCTTGCCAAATACGGACTACGACAACACCATTTTGAGGAATGCGCGTCGCATCAACCAAACCAGCACTGACCGCAAATGAACCAACCGCCGCCGATAAGTTACCGCAATTCCCACTCCAATCAACAAACGCTTTATCGATCGCGACCTGCCCAAATAGATAATCGACATCGTGATCTGGTTTGCTGCTTTTAGACAGAATCACGGTTTTACTGGTGGACGAAGTCGCACCACCCATACCGTCTATTTGCTTACCATAAGGATCTGGGCTACCAATGACGCGCAACAAAATCGCATCACGAACAGCACCAGGGACTTGCGCTGCCAGAGGCAAGTCCTGCAAGCGGAAAAATACACCCTTGCTGGTACCACCACGGATGTATGTCGCTGGAATTTTAATTTGAGCTGGATGCGTCATTGTTCATCTTTCGTATTTTAAAAACTTTGAACCTAAAAACTTTAAAACCTTAAACCTGCTCAACATAAAGGCACAGAGACATAAAAAGAGACGAGGTGAAAGTTTGACCTGACCAAACTCTTGTCAATTTCAAGAAAAACTAAAACACACATCCTCATAAAAAATGAGTCGTATTTTTTCCCGTCACCTCTGATGCTCTGCATGTCTGCGAGTCTGTGTCTGCGTGTTTCCGTTGAACAGATTAAAAAATCATGCAGCTTTCGTTGACTCTAAAAAATCTTGAGCAAACCTTTGTAAGACGCCACCCGCCTCATAGATCGACGCTTCTTCGGCGGTATCCAGACGGCACGTCATCGGCACTTCAAGGCGTTCACCATTTTTACGGTGAATGACCATAGTCAGATCTTTACGCGCTTGACGCTCACCAATAACGTCATAGGTTTCAGACCCGTCGAGGTTCAACGTCAGGCGATTGACACCTGGTTTAAATTCCAGCGGCAAAACGCCCATACCAATCAAATTAGTCCGATGAATCCGTTCAAAACCTTCTGCTGCAATCACTTCAACGCCGGCAAGGCGCACACCTTTGGCCGCCCAATCACGCGACGAACCTTGACCGTAATCTGCGCCAGCGACGATGATCAATGGTTGCTTGCGCTCCATATAGGTCTCGATCGCCTCCCACATACGGGTCACTTTACCTTCTGGTTCAATCCGCGCTAAAGAACCGGCTCTGACTTTGCCTTCAGCATCACGGACCATTTCATTTTTCAATGTCGGGTTAGCGAACGTCGCACGTTGCGCTGTCAAATGATCGCCACGATGTGTCGCATACGAATTGAAATCTTCTTCAGGCAATCCCATTTTTGCCAGATACTCGCCCGCTGCGCTATCAAGCATAATCGCGTTTGATGGCGACAAATGATCCGTCGTAATATTGTCACCTAATACTGCCAATGCACGCATTCCCTGCATCGTACGTTCACCTGCCAGGGCGCCTTCCCAATACGGTGGGCGGCGAATATAGGTGGTTTGAGGACGCCAGTCATACAATGGGCTCACTGTATCGGTTGCCGCAGCTTGTATCGCAAACATCGGCTCGTAGACTTTACGGAACATTTCTGGTTTTACGCTAGATTTGACGATTGCATCAATTTCTTCGTCAGCAGGCCAGATGTCTTTGAGACGAATTTCCTTGCCATCAACAACGGCGAGGACGTCTTTCTCAATATCAAAACGGATGGTTCCCGCAATCGCATAAGCAACCACTAATGGTGGGGATGCCAGGAATGCTTGCTTTGCATAAGGATGAATACGTCCATCAAAGTTACGGTTACCGGATAAAACAGCCGTCGCATACAAATCACGATCAATAATTTCTTGTTGTATGACCGGATCCAAGGCACCAGACATACCATTGCATGAGGTACACGCATAAGCAACAACACCAAATCCAAGTTTTTCCAGATCGGTCATCAAACCGGCTTCTTCCAGATACAGCGTAACTGCCTTCGAGCCCGGCGCCAAGGAAGACTTAACCCAAGGCTTGCGAGTAAGACCCAAACGATTGGCATTTCTCGCCAACAGTGCTGCTGCAATTACATTGCGTGGATTGGAGGTATTCGTGCAACTGGTAATTGCCGCAATAATCACTGCGCCATCTGGCATTTGACCTGGCACGTCTTCCCACGCACCAGCGATTCCTTTAGCAGCCAAATCTGACGTCGCCACCCGTGCATGTGGGTTAGAAGGACCTGCCATGTTTCTGACGACCGTGGACAGATCGAACGTTAACACACGCTCGTATTCCACTTTGTGCAAAGTATCAGACCACAAACCGGCTGTTTTAGCGTAGGTTTCCACTAAAGCGACTTGCGCATCTTCACGACCAGTTAGTTTCAGATAATCGATCGTTTGCTGATCGATACTGAACATCGCTGCCGTCGCGCCATATTCTGGCGCCATGTTTGAAATCGTTGCTCGATCACCCAAGGTTAATGCAGCTGCTCCGACGCCATAAAACTCGAGATAGGCGCCGACCACTTTGGATTTACGTAAAAATTCCGTCAATGCCAGTACCACATCGGTCGCAGTGATACCAGGTTGTGGCTTACCGCTCAATTCCACACCAATAATGTCTGGCAAACGCATCCACGACGCGCGGCCAAGCATGACGTTTTCAGCTTCCAGTCCACCCACGCCAATCGCGATAACACCTAAAGCATCCACGTGCGGCGTATGGCTGTCAGTGCCGACCAGAGTATCCGGGAATGCCACGCCTTTTTGTGAATGAATCACGGGCGACATCCGTTCCAGATTAATTTGGTGCATGATGCCATTCCCTGGTGGGATCACGTCCACATTTTTAAATGCTTGCTTAGTCCAGTTAATGAAATGGAAGCGATCTTCATTACGGCGATCTTCAATTGCGCGATTTTTTTCAAACGCATCTGGATCAAATCCACCGCACTCAACCGCCAATGAATGGTCAACAATCAACTGTACTGGAACTACCGGATTCACCTGCGCCGGATCACCGCCCTGATCAGCAATCGCATCACGTAAACCAGCCAGATCAACCAATGCGGTTTGACCGAGAATATCATGACAAACCACACGCGCCGGGAACCACGGAAAGTCCAATTCACGCTTACGTTCTATCAGCTGTTTTAATGAATCTGTCAGCGTCGCCGGATCGCAGCGTCGCACCAAATTTTCGGCCAATACCCTAGATGTGTATGGCAAGGTATCGAATGCACCTGGCTTAATTGCATCGACAGCCGCACGGGCGTCAAAGTAATCTAGCTGGGTACCAGGTAAGGATTTACGGAATTGTGTATTCATGATGTAGTCGCCCGGTGTTGAAGCATTTTTTGCAGCAAATTAAAGTGAAATGAAAAGAATGGGGTCGGCACAAAAGGCGACGGACACTCTGCTCTCGATCTAGTAGCCACTAGCTACTAGCTACGAGATTCGAGCTACGAGATTCGAGCTCCTAGGTTCGAGCTCCGATTGTCCGCCAACCATCTTTCCTTATTGCGAAGACGATTCTTTTCTTGCCTTCAAGTCTTATTTACGGTCTTTCAGAGGGACGAAAGTCAAATCTTCCGGACCCACATAATTAGCGCTAGGACGGATAATTTTATTATCGATACGTTGTTCAATGATGTGCGCAGCCCAGCCAGATGTGCGGGCAATGACGAACAGTGGGGTGAACATCGCTGTCGGTACCCCCATCATATGGTAGGAAACTGCAGAGAACCAATCCAGATTCGGGAACATTTTTTTGATATCCCACATAACGGTTTCTAAACGCTCTGCGATATCGAACATTTTTGTTGAACCTGCTTCAACGGAAAGATTACGTGCAACTTCTTTAATGACTTTGTTACGTGGATCAGAAATTGTATACACCGGATGTCCAAAGCCAATCACAACTTCTTTGTTTTCTACGCGTTTTTTGATATCGGCTTCTGCTTCATCAGGATTGTCATAACGCTTTTGGATTTCGAATGCAACTTCGTTCGCTCCACCGTGCTTAGGACCCCGCAAGGCGCCAATCGCACCTGTGATCGAGGAATGCATATCCGAACCCGTGCCAGCAATAACACGTCCAGTAAAAGTGGACGCATTAAATTCGTGTTCTGCGTACAGGATCAACGACGTATGCATCGCATCTTCCCACGATTTGCCGGGCTTTTTACCGTGCAACAAGTGCAGGAAATGTCCGCCAATCGAATCATCGTCAGTTTCGGTCTCAATCCGTTTCCCATTGTGACTGAAGTGATACCAGTACAAAAGCATCGAACCCAAAGAAGCCATTAAACGATCGGCGATGTCACGCGCGCCAGGCAGATTGTGATCGTCTTTTTCTGGCAAGGTGCAACCCAGCACGGATACACCTGTACGCATTACATCCATAGGATGGGATGACGCAGGCAAGGTTTCTAATGCCGCTTTTAAATTTGCTGGCAATCCACGCAGGGCTTTTAGGGTTGTTTTATAGGCCTGCAATTCGGCGGCATTTGGCAACTTCCCATGGACTAACAAATGGGCAATTTCTTCAAATTCGCAGGCATCTGCCACATCCAGAATATCGTAACCACGATAGTGCAAATCATTGCCGGTTTTCCCGACAGTACAAAGGGCCGTATTACCTGCTGTCACGCCGGACAGAGCGACGGATTTTTTTGGTTTAAAAGTGCTCGTAGTTTCAGTGGTCATGGTCTTCTCCAGATTTTAAATAAACCGCTCAACACAGAAATGCAACTCGGATAAGACGCAGATAAAACCCAAAAAATAGTCGGCTTTAATATTTAATCGGCGTCTGCTTTTGCACTTTGGCGCAACGGCTAAACAATATTTATTAAATTCTCTCATGCAAAACAAACATCATCGCTCCCTGTTTTTGATGTGTGCTTCGCAATCGACAAAAATTATTTTACTTTTTGCTGCGCGAATAACGCATCGAGCTTTTGTTCGAAATCATGGTAATTAATGCGATCATATAATTCCATGCGGGTTTGCATGGTGTCGACCACATTCTTTTGAGTTCCATCACGACGGATCGCCGTGTACACATTCTCAGCCGCTTTATTCATCGCGCGGAAAGCTGACAATGGATACAAAACCAATCCAACGTCTGCGGCTTTCAATTCATCGACTGTGTACAAAGGGGTGGAACCGAATTCGGTGATATTGGCCAAAATTGGTACTTTGACCGCATTCGCAAATTGTTTATACATCTCCAGCTGTGTAATCGCTTCCGGGAAAATCATATCGGCGCCCGCTTCCACGCAGAGCTGTGCGCGCTCGATTGCGGCATCGAGACCTTCAACGGCTAATGCATCCGTACGTGCCATAATGACAAAATTTTCATCCGTACGCGCATCGACAGCAGCTTTGATCCTATCTACCATCTCTTGTTTGGAGACGATTTCTTTACCAGGACGATGACCACAACGTTTCGCGCCGACCTGATCTTCGATGTGCATCGCTGCTGCACCGAACTTAATCATTGATTTCACGGTGCGTGCAACATTAAATGCGGAAGAACCAAAACCCGTATCAACATCGACTAACAAAGGCAAATCACATACGTCCGTAATACGGCGCACATCAGTCAAAACGTCGTCCAGATTGGAAATGCCCAAATCTGGCAATCCCAGCGAACCTGCTGCCACACCGCCGCCAGATAAGTAAATCGCTTTAAAGCCAGCCCGTTTTGCCAACAAAGCATGATTGGCATTAATGGCACCGACTACTTGTAACGGGGATTCTTCTTGCATTGCCTTACGGAAGGCTGCACCAGCGGAATAATTGCTCATGTCGTGGTTATCTTTCAGGTGAGTGGGGCGTCAGTTTCATGTCAGTACGCGAGTAACACGATCACTTAAGCCTGATTTATTGAACAGAATTCACTACTCGTAATGCAATCAGCGTGCCAAGTGATACACACTGGGCGGTAGATTAGCCGTAGATTCATAAAAATCAAGGACTTAAATCTGACGAACAGGCGATCAGTTGTTGCGGAAAGTCATGGTAATGTTTCATAATGGCGTTTCAAATCTATTCATTGAACCAATTTTGAAACATCTTTGAAACAATCATTGAAACAATCATTGAAACATTTCTCAAAACATAACTAAACATGGCGAGTGCACCGCTTGACATCAAACGGTCCAAACATGATACCGGACGACCAACTCTTTAAGCCCCATGAAACCGATCACACCGCAACGCGAAACACAAGATAAACCAGTGATCTGGACCGTCTCCATATCAAGATTATTTGATATGTTTCGCGACATCATGGTGGAGTACGATGCCAATGCGGATATTGTGCCGCTCTATATGGGTTTTGAAGAAGCAGTACAGCATATTCGCGAACGCTTACAAACCGAACGCTGCGATGCCGTAATTGCAGCTGGTTCAAACGGTGCCTACCTGAAAAACCGCCTTCCGGTACCCGTAGTCATTGCAAAAGCCAGTGGCTTTGACGTAATGCAAGGCTTGGCGCGAGCGCGTAAGGTATCGCCAGAAATAGGCATCATCACCTATCAAGAAACGATGCCAGAACTGGCCGACTTCAAAACGACATTTGGTTTCAATATCGAACAACGAACTTACGTTACCGAAGAAGACGCAAGAGCACAAATCAGCGAACTCAAAGCAAATGGCATTAAAGCAATCGTCGGCGCAGGCTTAATTACTGACCTGGCAGAAGAGGCTGGCCTGACAGGTATCTTCATGTATTCTGCAAGCTCAATACGGCAAGCATTTGACGATGCGCTTGAACTTGCCAGATTGACACAATTAGAATCCGCGAGGGGGCGCCGCCACCCCGCCACTGACGCACTGCGTGCGCGCCATGACATTCGCGATTTACGGGGCGCCTCAACAGCGATGCAAGCAGTCCGGCAGGCAATCACCCTTTATGCCCGCTCTCCGGCAACTGTTTTACTCCAAGGGGAAACCGGCACCGGCAAGGAACTCGCTGCGCAAGCGATCCACAGAGAAAGCCCGCGAGCACGCCACCCATTTGTGGCAGTTAACTGCGGCGCGATTGCAGAATCTCTCCTTGAATCAGAGTTATTTGGTTATGAGGAAGGCGCGTTTACCGGCGCACGGCGCGGTGGCCATGCAGGATTGTTTGAGGCTGCCCATCGGGGCACCCTATTTTTGGATGAAATTGGCGAGATGCCACTCAGTCTTCAAAGCCGCTTATTACGGGTTCTGGAAGAACGTGAAATTGTCCGGGTTGGTGGTGTACGTCCCATTCCTGTTGACGTCCGGATTATCAGCGCTACCCATTGCGACCTCGATACCAGAATTCACGCCGGGAGTTTCAGATCCGATCTTTTTTACCGACTTGCTATTTTAAGACTGCAACTACCACCACTAAGAGACAGGGTTGAAGATATCTTGCCGCTTGCTGAATGGAGTCTCAAACATGCTTTAGCGAATCTGGGTGCCCGACCTCACCTCAATTTACATGCAGAGTTACAGTCATGTCGCGTCGTATTTGAGGACTACAACTGGCCAGGCAACGTACGCGAAATGCGTAACATGATGGAACGCCTAGGCCTATTTTTAAGCGCAGAACCGTTGCAAGCATTAAATATAGGGTTTGCAAAAAAAATATTGCCGGAAATTGCTTCATCAACCGTCATGAACAATACCAAGTCACCTCATTTCGTGGCAAACTTAGCAATTGATACATTAATAAAAAAAACAGAAGAAGAAAATATTTCCATAGAGAAATTAATGGACAAATACAATCATAACCGCGAAGCCGTTGCCTCTCATTTAGGAATCAGCCGCACCACACTCTGGCGGAAACTCAAGAAACAATAATTGATGATTTAACATAAAAAAATTAATTTCAGTGGAGTAAAATGTCGGCAATACGTATTATCATAAATATTATCGTCAACTTGCATTGCAATAAAAATCATGAAAAAACTTCTTATCGTTGATGACAGTAAAGTTTCGCGTATGGTCATACGCGCGCACATTAAAGCAGTACACCCTGAATGGGAAATCGTCGAGGCAGGCTGCGGGGAAGATGCGATAAAAATCGCCGCTGAACAAGCCATCGACTTTTGCACCATGGACATCAACATGCCTGGCATGTTAGGTACCGACGCAGCAGAGCAAATATTGCAATCTAATTCACACCTACGTATCGCTATTTTCTCTGCCAATGTCCAGGATGCGATGCAAACTCGCGCAAACTCTTTGGGGTCAATTTTTGTCGCCAAGCCGGTGACAGAAAAATCGATCGCCATCGTTGTTAATTACTTCATGAGTGAATAATGATTTCATTAAATGAACTTCATCTGGACGCATTGAGTGAAGTCTTCAATGTCGGTGCCGGCAGAGCGGCGGCAAGTCTCTCGGAGATTGTTGGTGATGAAGTTCGACTGTCCGTTCCATCAGTCGAGATTCGTAAGTCTTCAGAGATTGATAAAGCCGTGATGGGACTCGATAGTGAGCGTTTTGGCGCAGTACACCAAACCTTTACAGGTGCATTTGAAGCAGAGGCGATCTTACTTTTTACAGAAGCCCATGCTCTGGAGATTGTACGCGACATGATGGGGTCGCAAATTAGCATCGAAGATTTAGCGGAATTCGAGCAAGAGGCGATGTGCGAATTGGGCAATATCATTCTCAATGCGTGCCTTTCCGCGATGGCGGATATGCTCAACATTCCTATGAATTGCTCACTTCCTGATTATACGGTTGCGACCATTGAAGATATCTTTCAACGCGTGTCCACCGAAGACGATGAGCCATATCTTTTACTCTTACATATCGACCTGGCGATAGAAAAACGCCATTCCGAAGGACACCTGATCTTTGTTCTGAGTTCAACTTCACTGCGAGAATTGGTCTCACAAATAGAGCGTTTTCTGGGAGCAATTTAATGCCTAGGTTATTGCCACCGTCGCCAGATGCGATGGGAGAAATTTTCAATTCAATCAATTTAGGATTGATACTTGTTAATGGGCAACAACAGGTCACATTATGGAATGATTGGGTCGTAAAACATAGCGGCGTTAAAACGGGTGAAGCCTTAACTAAAAATATCACTGAGGCATTTTCTGAAGCGCCGAGCCCCTCATTTATCTCGGCGGTTTCGAATACGATCAATTATGGCTTACCGGTAGTACTCTCAAACGCTCTTCATCGTTCCCCTTTAGCGCTATATGAACGTGGACTGGAGCAAACTGGCAAACGTATTCACCAGTCGATCTCCCTGACACCCATTACCATTGCTGAGGAACGTTTCTGCCTGATTCAGATCAGCGATTCAACGACCTCTATTAAACGCGAAAAAATTCTCCGTAGTCATTCAGAATTACTCAAAAAGGAAGCGACCACAGATGGGTTGACCGGCCTTTATAATCGACGCTTCTTTGATGAACATTACAAAATGGCGCTTGGCCACACACTAAGGCAAAACACACCATTGTCTGTGTTTATGGTGGATATCGATTTCTTCAAAGAATTCAATGACCACTATGGCCACGTTGCCGGCGACCATGCATTAATTCAGGTTGCAAGTACTTTAAAGAAGCAATTGCAGCGCGCTAGTGATGTTGTTGCGCGGTTTGGCGGTGAAGAATTCGTACTGATGCTACCCCATATGAATCAAGAAGCCGCGAGTCAATTTGCAGAAAAACTTCGCCAGGCCATATGGGATCTGAATATTCCGCACGTAAAATCGCAAATCGCCCAACAAGTGAGCATCAGCATTGGATACAGCACACTACCCGGTAACGACGCAAGCGAACCAAATATCCTATTGACTACTGCCGACGCTGCGCTTTACCGTGCAAAAAGGAATGGTAGAAACATGTCTTTTTTCCTGAATCCACAACCAACACAGGAATCGTCTCCGAATCCACATTCTGACGACAAATCTTAATCCACCGGCGCATCGCGAATCCAGCATCTTCACGGATAAAATGTTAAGCTAAGCAAGCTCAACATTACACTACAAGAATCAAGCAACCACTCAATCGCCAACCTTCATATGGGATCTTGCATTATGTCTAAAAAAAATGTGTCGCGACGACTTTTTAACGTCTTCTTTACCACCGCCGTGCTAGGTTTAAGTAGCTTCTCGACTCTGAGCATCGCACAGCAAAACAACGCACCGATGCAGGTTCTACGTGTCTCAGCTATTCCTGACGAAGCTCCTACCGAATTGCAACGCAAATTCAAACCTTTAGGTGCCTATCTGGAAAAAAAATTAGGACTCAAAGTAGAATTTATCCCAGTGACTGATTACGCTGCATCCGTTGAGGGTTTAATTAATCATAAATTGGACATGGTCTGGTTTGGCGGCTTCACTTTTGTACAAGCCAATGTCCGTAGCAAAGGTCAAGTCGTACCACTGGTGCAGCGTGAAGAAGACGAAAAATTTCAATCCGTATTTATCACCACAAAGAACGACATTAACAAACTCGAAGACTTAAAAGGAAAAACATTCACATTTGGATCGGAGTCTTCTACATCCGGACACTTGATGCCACGTTCTTTCTTGCTGGCAGCAAAAATCAATCCAGATACCGATCTAAAGCGTATTGCATTCTCTGGTGCGCACGATGCCACCGTTGCTGCGGTAGCAGGTGGCAAAGTCGATGCTGGGGCATTGAATATCTCGGTCTGGGAAAAGTTGATTTCACAAAACAAAGTCGACACGAAACAAGTCCATGTTTTTTTCACGACACCAGGCTACTTTGACTACAACTGGTCAGTCCGCGCCGACATGCCGGCAGACATGCAGAAAAAAATTACTGACGCATTTTTAAGTTTGAATATCAATCAGCCACAAGACAAAGAAATTTTGGAACTGCAGCGGACTAAGCGTTTTATTCCAACAAAAGCAGAAAATTACAAAGCTATTGAAGCAGCAGCCCACAACGCGGGACTACTGAAATAATGCAGCAAATGCACGTCCGTCTGCAACAGATCTACGTCAAACATCCTGCCGATGGCACATCGTCGCCGTCGGCAGGAATCGCTGAAGCATCACAAACGACGCAACAATTTGCCTTGTGCGATATAAATATTGATATCGCACAAGGAGAACAGATTGCCATTATTGGTCCATCGGGAGCGGGCAAAACGACACTACTTCACACCCTCGCCTGTGCAATTCGACCGAGCTCGGGCGGCTTTTTTATGAATGGCATATCGCCGTGGCAGCTTTCGCATAAAGCACGCCATCGCCTACGGCGACGTTTATTTCTTGCACCACAAACACCACCATTACCGCCCCGGCAACGCGTGGTCACGACGGTATTGGCTGGAAACTTACCGCACTGGTCGATCGCCAAAGCACTCAGAAATTTAGTTAAACCTATCGACCCAGCTGCGGCATTCCATGCATTATCCCGCTTTCACTTAGAGGATAAATTATATGTGCGCGTTGATCAGCTTTCTGGTGGTGAACGCCAGCGTTGTGGTTTGGCTCGCTTGCTACTCTCGGATGCACACTTACTGCTTGTCGACGAACCCTTATCGGCACTTGATCCATTATTAGCCAGTCAAACCCTCGAAACGCTCCAACAAGAGGCACGTGAACGCAACGCGAGCTTGATTTGCAGCCTTCATCATGTCGAACTTGCACGCAGCAACTTCACTCGCATTATTGGCTTACGCGATGGTCAAATATTCTTTGACAGCAAACACGTCAACGATCAAATGATCGCTGACTTATATCAAAATGCGAGCTCAAAAATATCCGCAGCCACTGGCAGCCCAACTCTCAGCAACACCGACGCCGACGCCATCGCAGTTGCCCCGCGTTGCTTCTAACCAGGCAGCCCCATGCAAGCTACTCTGACGTCGCCACAATCAACCATACCGCCCGACCCAGCGTGGCGTTATCGGATCACGTTGGGGATTCTCTTCCTTGTTCTGCTTGCACCTGCATTGGTTGTTACTGAACTTAAACCGTGGGTATTGATAGACGCACAAAGTCTGTCAGCAACCGCCCAATTTTTGGGACATTTTTTCCCACCAGCACATGATGCTGAGTTTTTGCAAATAGTCTTAGTGGCAACCTGGCAAACCATCGCAATGGCGACAGTAGGCATCGTTCTGGCAATCATTGCAGCAATTCCCATGACCTTGATTGTCAACGAACAATTGTCAATTTCTCGATTAGGAACACATCGTACACATTGGCTTGCCTATATGATCAGGCAATGCGTACGCTGGACTTTGGTGCTATTGCGGAGCGTTCCAGAATTAGTCTGGGCATTATTATTTGTACGCATTGTCGGTCTTGGGCCCACTGCTGGCGTACTGGCAATCTTTCTGACGTATAGCGGCATGTTAGGAAAAGTGTACGCCGAAATTATCGAGTCATGTGACCCGGAAGCAACTAAAGTATTGCTAGAAAATGGCAGCTCGCGCTTAAACGTATTCTTTTATGGCACCCTGCCAAACGCTGCCCCTGAACTCATTTCCTATACGATCTATCGTTGGGAATGTGCAATCCGGGGATCAGTTATTATGGGGTTTGTGGGGGCTGGCGGACTTGGTCAGCGTATGGATGAATCCTTGAAAATGCTTGCCGGCGGCGAGGTTTCAACAATGCTGATGGTGTTCGTTGCCTTAGTTGGCGTCGCAGATGGACTCAGCCAATTTTTCCGCAGGAATTTAAAATGAGCCAACTGATCTCAAGAGCAACCGAGGTCACCGGGTTGCCACCTGCCCCGGCATTAATCCGGTTGAAGACAGCGCTTGTCTTGTTCTTGTTGGCAACGTTAATTATAGCGAGTTTCGTCAGTCTGAAACTGAATTGGAAAGATCTGTTGAGCGCTGACGCGCTGCGCAACATGCAAGAGTTTTTAGCCGGTTTTGCGCCGCCAGACCTGAGCCCAACGATGCTAAACAAAATCTTTTTTGCGACCTTAGAAACACTGGCGATGTCAGCGCTTGGCACGGGGATTGCAGCGATTCTTGCAATCATGCTTGTCGTACCAGGCACTGGTCGGCTGCGCTATCTTACAAAATACGCCAGTGCCCTGCTGTTTAACATTTGCCGTGCCATCCCTGAATTAGTCTGGGCATCAATCATGCTGATCGCGGCAGGATTAGGGCCTTTTGCCGGAACGATTGCGCTAGCAGCCCACACGACCGGCGTGTTGGGGCGTTTATTTGCAGAAGCGCTAGACAATCAACCAAGCGCTTGCACATCGACATTACGCATTAACGGTAGCGGAACAATTAACACGTTTCTGTATGCGAGCTTGCCGCAAGGCCTGCCTCAAATGATGTCTTACACCTTGTATCGTTGGGAGAACAATATCCGTGCAGCAGCGATATTGGGCGTGGTCGGTGCTGGTGGCCTGGGACAAATGTTAAAGTATCATTTGTCCCTTTTCCAAATGTCGACGGCAGCCACAGTGATTATTGCAATGCTGATTTTAGTTGCAATGGTTGACGCCCTCAGTTTTGCCATTCGACGCCGTCTGGTGAATTAGACGACGCTTTTACAACTTGAAGTTAATCCTCAAGCATACTTCTCAGCATCCACGCATTTTTTTCATGCACTTGCAAGCGCTGCGTCAACAAATCCGCTGTAGGTTGGTCATTCACCTCGGCAACAAAACCAAATAAATGACGTGCGGTTTTTGCGGTCGCTTCTTGCGCTTTCACAAGGTACTCGACCATCTCCATCGCTTTGGGAGCTCCCTCGGCCTCTTGAATCGACGATAAACGGACAAATTCTTTGTACGTGCCAGGCGCATGATGTCCCAAAGAACGGATACGTTCGGCAATCAGATCTAACGCGTTCCACTGCTCCGTATATTGCGCCATAAACATCGTATGCAGTGCATTAAAGTGCGGCCCAGTCACATTCCAATGGAAATTGTGTGTCATCAAATAAAGGGTATAACTGTCAGCCAACAAAGCCGACAAGCCTTGCGCAATTTGTGCACGGTCGGCATCGTTAATACCAATATCTATCGCTGCCTGGCGGCGAGTATTTTTTGTCGTTTCCATGTCTAGCTCCTTGTCTACATCGCGTCTTTTTTCACAACAGTTCGTGTGATTCAAAGGATAGTTTGCGCTTGAATACTGTGTTTTTCCAATGACATTTATCTATTCAATCAATAGTTATTACCAATAAACCAGGACTTTTTAATAAATTATGACAATAATTATTTAAAATAACCTGCAACGCTAAAGAGTACTCGTGGTCAGAAAATTAACCATTTTTATCAATGCTTTACATATTTTGTATTGACAATAAATCCACAAAAACCGATATTGATCATCTCCAAACACCAATTTAGGGATGCATATGCCAACCATTAATCTCGAGCAATTATTTAACGTTTACCTGTTTTCCTTTGGGCAAAAAATCTTAGCTGCAGTCGCCATTTGGATCATAGGTGGCATTGCCATTGGTATGCTGACGAATTTGCTTCGCCGTGCAATGACAATGCGCAAAGTAGATCCAACGCTGATCAGTTACAGCGAATCCTCTTTACGCGTCGCATTGCGCATTGCGCTGGTCATGGCGATCCTCGATGTATGCGGGATACAGACAACCTCATTCGCTGCCTTGATCGCTGCAGGTGGCGTTGCGATCGGTGTTGCCTGGTCTGGCTTACTGTCTAATTTTGCAGCCGGGATTTTTTTAGTCATACTGCGACCATTTAAGGTCGGTGATGCCATCAGTGCTGGTGGTCAAACTGGTGAAGTCACAGAAATCGGCCTATTTTCAACAACCATGACGACTGGCGACAATTTGCGCGTCTATGTTGGAAATAGCAAAATATTCTCTGATAATCTCATTAACTTCTCTGCGAACCCGCACCGACGCGTAGATTTGAAATGTCAAATTGCAAACGGTGTTAATCCTCTGGAAGCCATCGAAGCTTTGCAAAAGCACGTGTCGAAGGTCGCTAACATTACAACAACACCAGCGCCAACAATTGAGATTTTAGAATTTAATGCTGCCGGAAGCCTGATAGCCGTCCGACCTTACTGCAACAACAAGGATTACTGGCAAGTTTATTTTGATACGAACAAAGCCATTGCAGCAGCATGTGCTGAAGCAGGATGGCCAGTTCCAGCCGTTTATCAAGTCGCCATCCATCAAAATCACAACTAATGTTGCATCAGCGTGAGGATGCGCATTTTTAAGTGTCGATGCGACAACTCGACATTCATGGGGTGGAATTCCTTCCACCCCATTTTTAACAAAGAATAAACGTTCTAACAGCCATTTGTTACCTTACAACAAAAAAAAGCCACCCAAGCTCAGGATTTAACGATAGTTTAATTGCACATATTGATGTTTATTGCCCACAATAAACTCATCGAAGAAGCACTCACATCAATATATGAAAGATTTACGCAAGCTTGCCATCGTGCTGTTCTTAAATATGGTAACGCAAGCGTACGGAATTTAGCTATTCATGTGAACCTATAAGGAAACACACCATGAAATGCGCTCGCTCAGTTTTTTTTCTGTCAGCCTTATTGTTAGGCACCCTCCATTTATCGGCATCTGCACAGTCTAATAACCAAAAGAATAAGCTCCAACAAGTCCTGCAATCCAAAGAACTGCGGGTTTGCATCTGGCCAGACTACTATGGCATCACGTTCAGAAATCCTAAAACAAAAACATTGACAGGAATCGACATCGATATTTCTATCGAATTGGAAAAAGAACTTGGTGTAAAGGTCAAATATGTCGATAGTTCATTTCCAGAACTAATCGATAACTTACTAAAAAACAAATGTGATATCGCTATGCATGCCGTAGGCGTGACGCCGCCACGAAAAGCAAAACTGGAATTTTCACAAGCTTATTTACGCAGTGATATTTACGCGATCACCACGAAATCAAACGAAGCCATTCAAACCTGGCAGGATATTGACAAACCAGGTCGCATTATTGCAGTGCAAGACGGTACCCTGATGGTATCCATCATGCAAAATAGCCTGAAATCCGCCAAATTGCTGGTGGTAACCCCGCCACTGACACGTGAACAAGAAGTTGAATCCGGTCGCGCTGATGCATTCATGACAGATTTCCCATATAGTCGGCGCATGCTAGAGACCACGGATTGGGCTCGCGTCGTTGGACCAAGCAAACCTTTTAACTTGACGGACTATGCTTATGCAGTCGCGCCAGGTGAACCTGAATTTTTAGCTCGCATTAACTCGTTTATTGATAAAATGAAAAAAGATGGCCGCTTAAAAACTATTGCAACCAAGCACAAACTAGACCCGATTGTCGTCACCAATTAGAAAACCAAACCAAACAGAATGCCCATCAACACCAAAATCATTCGCATCTTTCGCAAGTTTCCTTTATGGATGATTTTTGGTGTTGTTTTTAGCATCGCTATTTTGTTTGGTACTAACTATTTGCTGGATCGAGATAAGGCACTTGCCATCGATGAAAGCAATATTCAGGGTGAGTTGCTGGCAAAAATGCTGGAAAGCCACTTAACCAGAACCCTGTCTTCCATTGACAACTCTCTCAACGTCATCACTGGGATTCTGAACAACAGCGGGCAATCTTCAAATAGTGACATCGATAATAATGAAGTCCATCGCATCATTGAAGCCACCGTCAATAACTCAACGCACCTGCGCTCCATATCGATCATCAGTAGAAACGGTGATGTCTTAGCAAGTTCAAATCAACAAGTCCTCAACAAACACATCAGCATGAAATGGCTCGGCTTTAAAGACGAGCTAAGCACAACTCTGGAAGCTGGGAGACCAGTTTTTATACGGGATCTTAACGAACTGGATGCTGAAGGCATTGCCAAGGAAAATCCACAAAGTTCGGTCCATTGTCTGCCGTTTGCAAAGCAAGTCAGAGTGCAAAATAAAGATTACATCATGCTCACTCTGGTTAATCCAAAATATTTGCTGACCGACTTCAACACCATGTTGGGAGCAAAGACTAATTTTGTCGCTATTTTTGATTACAGTGGAAAAGTTCTCAGCACGACGCAGAATGAACATTTTATATTGGGGCAGTCGTACCCCAACCTCGCCATTTTTTCAGCCTTACAAAATGACACCGAATATGGGGTCATTTCATTGACGCAGGAAGATAGTTTTTCCGCAAACGATACCTATACGATTAATTTCCGCACTCCACATCTATACCCAATTGTTGCCATTAGCGCGATGTCAGAGACATATGCAATTGACCAGTGGTATGACAGCTCACTGAGTCTTAAATGGACTGGTATTGCCCTCGCATGTTTCGTGATGGTTTGCGCAGCACTGTTGACCTGGCTAATGCGTATACGCGATCACTTTGAAGCGGAATTAGAACTATCGAAGATCAGGGCTGAGCAAGCCAACCATGCGAAAAGTGCCTTCCTTTCTACAATGAGTCATGAAATCCGCACACCAATGAATGGTGTGATAGGCATGACCAATTTGCTACTCGACAGTAATCTCAACCCTAAGCAACGAGAATTTACCAAAGTCATTGATGAATCTGCCAGTGCATTACTAGCCATCATTAATGACATTTTAGATTTCTCAAAAATTGAGGCTGGGAAAATGCAGATCGAACAAACAGAATGCGATTTGCTAGGTGTAGTCGAAGCCAGCGCAGAATTATTAGTAGAACGCGCCAACAGAAAACGTATAAGACTCATTACGTTTGTTGATCCCAGCATTCCCGAACTAGTGTACTCAGACCCTGGTCGGATTCGCCAAATATTATTGAATCTGATTGGAAATGCAATTAAATTCACCGAAAATGGTGAAATCGTCGTCAGAGCAATCATAAAGGAAGCCACATTTAATACCAACCTGATTCGTTTTGAGATCATTGATAACGGCATCGGAATCAGTGCCGACGTGCTGCCAACCTTATTTATGCCATTCATACAAGCGGACAATTCGATAACGCGTCGTTTTGGCGGAACTGGTCTAGGCCTATCAATTTGCAAACGGTTGGTTGAATTAATGAATGGCGAGATCGGGGTTGACAGTGAAGTTGGCAAAGGTAGTCGTTTTTGGTTTGAAATCCCGCTGGAAAATTGCAACGAAAACCCAATATCTCTGCGCCATCAACAAGCGAACAATATCAACGTTGTCCTATTTTGTCGCAACGACGCATTATCAGCATGTTTAAAAACATATCTGAGCTCCTACGGCATCCTTCCCTTGACCGTCACAACAACCAGAGACTTATTTGAATACCTGCTTAAAAATCAAACAAATACTGTTTGCTTTATCGATCCAAGAATCACTGCAGCTAACGATGTCAATTTTGGTCTGACTCTTCAACAACAGTTTAGTCATACCCGCATTATCGTGCTTGGTACGCATGATAACAATAATATTGCTGAGTTATCAATTTTATACACCCTCGATTTTGTTGAGTGGCTTCCACTACCACTCAAATACGATCAACTATTTACAAGGATTCAGCACGAAAGCGACATCAATCAAATCTGGAGCCCCCCTCCCAAACAAGGAAAAGTGCTCTTTAACGCTGAGCCGATGACGATCGTAAGAAAAGAAAAAATCCTTGTTGTTGAAGATAACTTGATAAATCAAAAAGTTGCAACGACCATGTTGGAACAACTAGGCTTTACATTCGACGTTGCCAATAACGGCGCTGAGGGCGCCATCATGGCCGCCACAGGCCAATATGCATTGGTGTTAATGGATTGCCATATGCCAGTCATGGATGGTTTTGCATCGACCCGACGCATTCGTGAAGAGGAAAAAAAATCGGGTAAACATTTGCCGATTATCGCGCTTACCGCCAACGCAATGCGCGAAGAGAAACCACATTGTCTGGCTGCTGGAATGGATGACTACTTATCCAAGCCGATTACCAAAACTGAATTAAAAACAGCCTTACATCGACACCTTTACAGCAATGAAACGACGACAGTTGTAAATCAAAATGCCAATGCAAATGCAAATGCAAATGCAAATTCAAATTCAAATTCAAATTCACTTGATATAAGCGCTACCAATAGTCTGACGACTGCGCCAGAAAACCGTCCTGCTGTGTCAGAAAAAGAAGCAATGGTCGACCACGCTCGTCTCGTTGATATGCTTGGCGACGACAAAGAAGCACACCTGGAAATCTTGAATATGTACGTGGAAACAATCCGGCCACTCATTAGCGACTTACAAACCGCGATCGATGTGAGCAATTACGATGAGATCAAAGCGATAGGCCATCAAATTAAAGGAGCAAGTGCAAATTTAGGTGTACCAACTATCGCGATCATCGGTGAGTATCTGGAGACTGCAGGAAAAGAGTCAGATATGAGCCAGATCCCAGAACTGCATGTCTCTTTGATTTCGTCCCTGGAAAGCTTTGAGATCTATCTACATTCTCTCTGATCTCAAAGCAATTGCAACAAACAAGTTCACGAACGTCTGGATTTTAACCAATCGTCAATGCTGCACTTTCCTGGCCCAAATGCGACCAACACCAGCAACGATATACCCCAATAAAAATGATCATTAATTGCCGCAGGACATTCGAATTGGAACAGCTGTGGATAAGAAATAACTGCCATCGCGTTCACAAAAAATAATCCAAGCGCTGCAGGCCGGGAAAGCAAACCCAACGCGAGTAAAAGTGGAAAAAATAATTCGCCACCTGCTCCCATCAAGGCTGCTAATTCAGGTGGTAAAACCGGAACTTTATATTCTTCTTGAAACAAAGAAAGCGTCGCAGACCAATCAGATACTTTTACCAATCCTGCCTTAAAAAATTGCCAGCCGATAAAAAAACGCAAACCTAGACAGAGCAAACTTCCACCCCAACGTTGTATCTGCTCATCAAATTGTTGGCTTAAAGCATGAATATGTAAAAATAGTTTCATTGGATTCTCCTTCGTTATTAAATTGGACGGCTCACGCAAGGTCGTTCGGTAAAGGTTAAAACGTCGGATAACCTGAAAACCTTCAATTGCGCAAGTAATATGAAATACGAAGATATAGTCGAACAGAATGAAGCGATTCTTACACTTGCTCGCAAAAATTTATCTGCGTAAATGTCCCAACAGAAAACCAATGTTGGAGTGCATTGCCAACATCAAATGTAGTGTCCTCATTCATTGCAAGCTCTAGAGCATCACCCAGGGTAACGCCTTGAAACAATGCTTGCAGACCCACAAATTCTGCTTTGGATAACAGCACGACAGACGCTTGCCAATGAGAACGACTAATCAAGCCAAAATTTTCTTTTTTGAGCTCATCCGGAAAAACCGGCGCCTCTGTTTGTTGATGACTAAGCCAAATTTCCACACTACTCGAGTTGGATTGATACAGTGAAACGGCAGGATGTGGGATCAAACAAGCAGACGCCATATCAAGACCAGACTGTTCGACCGCAACCAACGCTGCTTTCAAGCTCAACTGATCGGCGTCTGCAGCATAATAAGCACGATGCAATTGCCACTCTAAACGCGCAACATCAGCAAAATAAGGATAGTCGGCATCTACGTCGCTACTCTCAAGGAATTGCCCCAAATACTCACCAAATTGGTTTAAATCGCCTGATTGCGATGGATGTGCATGGCCATAGGCTTTTGCCATCCCCTCAAAAAACGCCTCGCCGACCAGCTGCAGCAGCACGGGATAAGCGTTTCGCAGGGCGGCATACCAGATGCCACTGAGATTACCTCGATAGAAGGAAAAGCGCTCTGCGAGTCTGGGTGAAGGCAACAGGTTTGAAAAAAGTAATTCGGAAGAATGTGGTTCCAAGAGCGCCGATGAAAAAATCTGCTGCAACTGGTCAAGTTCTAATTTTTTTTTCATCAAAGAGGCACCAGGATTTCATCTTTTAACCCGGCTCGCCACTGACGTGCCTTTTTAACTTCATCAAGCAAGACAGGTAGTGGAGGAATATCAGTATCCCATTCAATCATGACAGGGATGTCACTGCCGAGCAGAGAACATGCGCTAGAAAACAAATGCCACACAGGATCACTTACGCAACTACCGTGGTTATCAACCAAACAGTCTTCAGTAGCAAGGTAGCCAGCCAAATGTATTTCGCCAATACTGCCCGCAGGTAACGCTGCCATATGCTGTAACGCAGCCATGGCATCTTCACCATGGTTGATCTGATTGATGTATAAATTATTAATATCCAACAATACGCCACAACCTGTACGTTTTACTAATTTCGCTAAAAATTCTGCCTCCGACATTTCATCTTGAATATAGCGAACGTAACTTGAAACATTTTCAATCAGTACTTGCCGTTGCAATTGATTTTGCAAGTCATCAACACGGTCACAGATTAAATCCAATGTTGATTGCATCATTGGTATCGGCAGCAAATCATTCAAACTACGGCCCGCAACAGCACCCCAACATAGGTGCTCTGACACCAAAGCTGGCGAAATCCTATCGACCAGATGTTTTAATTTTTCAATATGCGCCTGGCGGTATCCTCGAGCCGAACCAAGTCCCAGACCAACGCCATGCACGCTGACGGGAAATTGTTGTCGTAATTCTTTCAGGACATACAAATCATATCCGCCCTCACCGAAATAATTTTCAGCGTGAACCTCGATCCAATCGACAGCAATGGATTGCTCCAGAAAATCACGGTAATGTGGCGTGCGCAGCCCCACACCTATTCCAGACATAGGAAAATGGGGCTGCTGCGGATAGGCATTGAGCATTAAATATGCCTAAGTATTTTGAGCTAAACGAACATTAAGCTTTAGGTGCCTCGAGTTTTCCACCTGATTTTTCGCATGTACCGGCTGGCACTTTTTTCCATTCATTTGGATCGTTATCTTTTTTACCTTGACCGGCACAAGAATGAGTACCATTTTTGGTCGCGCAGTCATTTTGACCTGCCTTTGCAACGCCGTAGCATTTTTCTGTTTTTGGTGCATCTGCAGCCATTGCCATTGAAGAACCAACCAAACCTGCCAGTGCTACTGCGATCATTGCTTTGTTATTCATTTGTTTCTCCGTAAATAAGTAAGGGATTTCATTTAAGAACTGCTTAACTACCATCTATAGTCGGACAACAACGTATAAACTTACACACTACATCAAAAAATTTTGTTCAACAAAACTTTTAAAAGTACTTCGCTAGCGATGACGCATTGAACACCCCATCCTACTAGAATCGATGCAGTTTTCAAGCAGTATGTTACTTTAACCAATTTACTGGACATCTGACAGACATTGATATTAAGTTGCATTGATGAAAAAAAACATACTAAAAACCATGACCACATTGACTGCTCATGCTATTAGTAGCAATAGCCAGAAAACATCTCAACGTTATTCGTCTTTTTAGTGTATTCTTCGCCCTTTTTTTGGACTCTCAAGTCGGAGCTATCATGCAAAAATTGGAATTCAGCTTACAAGGTGAATTTGTAGAATTAAACCAACTACTCAAGTTAGTCGGACTTTGTGAGAGTGGCGGCGCTGGAAAAATGATCGTAGCGAGCGGCGATGTTTCTGTCGATGGTCTGCAAGAGTTGCGAAAAACTGCAAAAATTCGTGCTGGTCAGGTCGTGCAGCTAGGTGATATTGAAATCACCGTCACTGCAGAGTAAGTATTTATTTAACGTAGCGGTCTCGATTACGCTGGAAGAGAATTTTCTGCACCTTGGGTTGCAGATGTTGTCATACTCTCTTCATTTGCAGCCATAAATCGTGCCAACATATTATCCATAGTGTCGACGTGATGCTCAAACCAATGCGGTAACTCTTCCGCGAGTCTAGGTGCCAGATCAACGTCACCATTCAAAAAGCGCTGCCGCACTTCTTGCATCACTTCCAACACAGCGTCATGCTCTTGCTTGTGACATCCTGCCGGCGGAAAATTATTGTCAACCATCCATTTGTTTTCTTGCTCAAAATGGGCGATTGAGTGTTCTATCAAGGCGTCTAATCTTTGTACAAAGGTCGCTGGATTATCGTCAGAGAGAGCTGCACAAAACGTGACAAATTCCTTGTGTGTTTCATCCATTGGCCCATAACTTAAACTCAGTCGATCAGACCAACCCCATGAATCTTGGCTCATTTTTCTTTCCTAACGCAATAAAAGTGCCAAGATTATGGCTGATCAGTAAAAAATTTGCTTGCTGAAAATCATTCCGGACACAAAAAAGCGCACATAAGTGCGCTTTTCTTCTCAGATTTGCTAAATTTGAACGAAGCTTTACTCTGAATAATTCAAACCAAAAAGGATAGGCTCACATTCATTATCAAAATATTATCAAGCCGTCGTATTGACATGACGCCCAAGATGCGTGGGCAGATTTGACGCTGGTGCGCTCGACGCGGGCGTATTATCCGGAATCGCAGCGATTAGAGCGGTCGCATTTTCTGTTTGAAGATCATTGGCTTTTTTTAGAACCGCGATATTCACCGCTTGGCTTGTTCCAACTTGAGCCAGAGTTGATGCTAAATTAGCAATGCCGGTAACATCCATGACAATTCCCCTTATCTATCTGTCTTCATTAACGGCAGAGATTTGGTGGTTCTTTAGTTTACTACGGAGATTTTTTGATTTTTATTTAAATACTCTGGTTTTCACGCAACGACTTAAAAAAATTCATTATTATTTACCTACGAATATTGCTTTAATGAAAATAAAGACACTCAGCCTTACTTAAATGTTAATGTGACTCACAATGAATCTAACGACGTAAAAAAACCGCAGACCTCACAGTCATGCGGTTCTTTTTGGCACGCGATACGAAAAACTTAGCCGCTATTCCGCAAACCGGCAGCGATACCATTAATTGACAAATGAATACCGCGCCGTACCCGTTCATCCTCGTCGCCATTTCGGAAACGCTCCAGCAACTCCACCTGAACGTGGTTCAATGGCGACAGATAAGGGAAGCGATTACGAATAGAACGTGCCAACAAAGGATTGGCGGCCAGCAACTCATCCTGACCTGATATTGCTTTCAAGACATCGATCGTCAGCGCATGTTCAGCCTCAATACGCGGGAAAATACGTGAGCGCAACGCATCATCTTTCACCAATTGAGCATAGCGACTAGCGATTCCGATATCACTCTTTGCCAACACCATTTCCATGTTCGACAATACAGTCGAAAAGAATGACCATTCCTTAAACATGGCTTGCAGGGTTTGCAGGCCGTTTTCTGGATGGGCTTTCAGATAATGCTGAACCGCAACGCCAAAACCAAACCAACCAGGTAACATTAAGCGACATTGCGACCAACTGAATACCCACGGAATGGCACGTAAATCTTCAATGGCCGTCGATTTTTTCCGGGAAGCAGGACGACTACCGATATTCAGCCCTGCGATTTCTGAAATCACCGTTGATTCCCAAAAGTATTGTTCAAAGCCTTCTGTTTCATACACCAGATCGCGGTAAGCCTGGAATGCATGTGCAGATAGTTCTTCCATCGCGGATATGAATTCCGGGCGTGGCGGCTGCTCGGTGTGCGACAACAAACTAGCTTCCATCGTTGCCGCTGCCAAAACCTCCAGATTTCGGCGCCCTACTTCCGGGTTACCGTATTTGGCCGTAATCACTTCGCCTTGCTCAGTCAAACGAATTTGCCCTTGCACTGCACCTGCCGGCTGCGCAAGAATCGCCTGATAGCTTGGACCACCGCCGCGACCAACCGAACCACCACGGCCATGGAACAAGCGTAGTCGAACCTGGTGTCGAGCAAACACTTGTACCAGATCCAATTCTGCTTTGTACAATTCCCAACCGGAAGTCAGGAACCCGCCATCTTTGTTACTATCGGAGTAACCCAACATGACTTCTTGTGCATTGTTGCGGCTAGTCAACAAACGAGCATAGGCGGGAATAGCAAACAGTCTATCCATCACTGGCGCACTATTTTGCAAGTCACCTATGGTTTCAAACAGGGGAATAATATTCACATCCAGACGACCTTCTGCCGGATGCAGCAAACCGGATTCTTTGAGTAGCAGAGCCAACTCCAGCATGTCCGAGACACCATCTGTTTTCGAGATAATACAATTCGGTACAGCGCCATCACCATAACGTTTTTTAGCTGTTGCGGCTGCGCGATAAATTGCCAATTCGGATTGTGTTTCTTCGGAATACACCAAATAAGGTGAAGCCAATGGGCGGGCAGAACTAATTTCCACAATCAAAGCATCAATACGCTGATCTTCTGTCATTTCCAAATAACGAATCTCAGGATTTGCCGCCTTCAATAATTCAGCAACAACACGTTCATGCACGTCGGAATTCTGGCGCAGATCCACCGGCGCCAAATGGAAGCCAAACACGCGCACTGCCCGACGCAGATGACGCAAACGGCCACGTGTGATCGCTGCCGAGCCATTTTCCAGCAAAGATTGGTGGATGATATCAAGATCGGCGGCAAGCTCTTCGGCAGTTGCATAAACCGCGGCGTCACCACTCGGTGGAATCGCTGGCAACAAACCCAGTAATTGCGTATAAGTTGCTGCAACGCGCGCATAGATACCGCTAACAGCCAAACGATATGGCTCGTCAGATCGATGCGGAGAATGGTCTGGCGAACGTTGCGCGAGGGCCTGCAAATCATTGGATACGTTGACTAGCAACGTCGCCATTGACAATTGCGAACCCAGCGTATGCAGTTCATCAAGATAAAACTTAAATGCACAGGTGCTTTGCATTGCCAACGTTTTTTCGAGAATCGTGGCTGTCACGAATGGATTGCCATCACGATCACCACCGATCCAGCTGCCCATTTTCATAAAACTAGGCAATTCCGTTTGTTTAAATGAGGCATCTTTACTGACCAACAAATCCTCTAGCCCGGCATACAACTGCGGCAATTCACGTAAGAACGTGTAATCGTAAAAACTCAGACCATTTTCAACTTCATCGAGCACCGATAATTTGGAGGTGCGCAGCATCCGTGTTTGCCACAGCGTCAAGACTGCGCGCCCTAAGGCTTCTTCATTCGCCTCGGCCTCTTCCGGGGTTAACTGCATACGATCGCGCTCATCCAACAAGCGGGTAATCACCATCTGGCAGTTCAAAATACTTTTTCGCTGCACTTCAGTCGGATGGGCGGTCAACACAGGTGCAACTTGCGCAGTCTGAAAAAAATCAAGCAGTTGTTGCGTACTATGACCAGTGTTGTACAAGGCCTCAATCGTATGCGCCAGACTACCTGCGCGTGGTGCTGAACCAGCGATCTGATGAGCACGGGTACGACGAATATGATGCTGATCCTCCGCCAGATTCACCAAATGCGAAAAATAACTGAAAGCACGAATCACTTGCGTGGTCTGGTCGTTGGTCAGACCATCAAGCGTCGTTTCTAATTCAGTCCGTGCGGCTTCGTCAGCGTCGCGTCGAAAGCGAATTGAGTTTTGTCGTACTTGCTCAATCAGATCAAATACTTCATCGCCGTGCTGATTTCTTACAGTATCACCTAGCAGGCGTCCCAGTCGGCGGATGTCTTCACGCAAACTTTGGTCTTTATCGTCGTCTTTATCGTTCATTTTAAGTTGGGGATGGAGGTGAGTATTCATGCTGACGAAATTCTACGGTATGAGTAAACAAAGAAAGATGAAAAATCTTGATGCATTGCCGTCTTGAAGGTAATTACACGCCTTGAACTCTCAATAAAAACAGGATAAAACAAGGAATTGACATGAGGCTTACATACAACAATTCACACGGCAGCAACAAACGAACAAGAGGAGCACGACGAGCAAGACGAGCACAGTCTCAAAAGGTAGTTTTTTCAGACTACCTTTTGATGCCAGAACTTCAGTGTGATGATATTTTTCTACATCAATCGCCGACAGCTACAACTGATTG
Source organism: Undibacterium sp. SXout20W (assembly GCF_049340285.1). Lineage (NCBI taxonomy): Bacteria > Pseudomonadati > Pseudomonadota > Betaproteobacteria > Burkholderiales > Oxalobacteraceae > Undibacterium > Undibacterium sp. SXout20W. The sequence goes on from NZ_JBMPPH010000039.1 coordinate 27,642, forward strand.
ACACTATGCTGCGTTTTTATATTTTTGACTGCGCTTGACAGCCAAGAGCAAACCTTTCGTCGAGCTATCGTATTCTTCTTTGACGGCTGCGGGGTCAAGACTGATCAATTGCTGCGCCAATGACTTACCTAATTCAACACCCCATTGATCAAACGCATTGATATCCCAAATTACCGACTGTACAAACACTTTATGTTCATACAAAGCGATCAAGGCACCGAGTGAACGTGGTGTCAGTTCGTTGAGCAATACTGTTGAGGTTGGACGATTGCCTTCAAACACGCGTGGCGCCAGCATTTTCTCTGGCAAGTCGCCCAATTCAGCGCGCACTTCATCCAGACTTTTTCCCCATGCCATCGCTTTGGATTGTGCAAAACAATTCGCCAGCAAGGCTTGATTGTGACCCGGCAAACCAGCATCATCATCTGCAACGACAATGAAATCCGTCGGAATAATCGTTGCACCTTGATGCAGTAATTGGAAATACGCGTGCTGCCCGTTGGTACCCGCCTCACCAAATAAAATAGGGGACGTCGTGTAATCAACCCGATGACCTTCACGCGTGACAGACTTACCGTTGCTTTCCATTTCCAATTGCTGCAAATACGCTGGCAGACGGGTCATTCGCTGATGATAAGGAGCGATGGACAACGCTTGCAGGCCAAGGAAGTTGATATTCCACACCCCGATCAAGGCCATCAATACAGGTAAATTTTGTTCTAAAGGCGCCTGCGCAAAATGCAAATCCATTTCATGTGCGCCGGCCAACATTTCTTCAAAACGATCTGCTCCGACATACAACGCAATCGACAGGCCGATCGCACTCCACATCGAGTAACGCCCCCCGGCCCAGTTCCAGAATGGGAATACGTTTTCAGGGGCAATCCCGAATTCTGAAGCGGCTTTCACATTCGTACTCAAGGCCACAAAATGCTGACGAATTTGATCCACAGGACAACCATGCGCCAACATCCAGTCGCGGGCAGTACGCGCATTGGTCAGGGTTTCCATGGTCGTAAAGGTTTTTGAGGCCACCACGAACAAGGTGGTTTCAGGGTCCGCGTTGGCAAGCGCATCGGCTACATGACGACCATCTACGTTGGAGACAAAATGCAAGGACAGATTTTTTTGCGACCATGGCGCCAGAGCGATGCAAGCCATTTGTGGCCCGAGATCAGAACCGCCAATACCAATATTTACGATAGTGCGAATCGCCTTGCCGGTATAACCGAGCCAACGACCTTCACGCACAGCATCGCTAAAAGTGCGCATTTGCGCTAACACCTGGTGCACATCGGCAGCGATGTTGACACCATTCAAATCAAATGATTCGCCTTTAGGCAAGCGCAAGACCGTATGCAAGACAGCTCGGTTTTCTGTGTGATTAATTGCCTCACCACGCAACATGGCATCGCGTCGCGATTCCACATCCTGTTGCCGTGCTAATGCCAGCAAATTCAGTTTCGCAGTCGTATCAATGCGCTGCTTAGAATAATCGAGCAGAATGCCACATGCTGACGCCGAAAAATGCGTGAAGCGCTGTGGATCAGCACGAAATAATTCTTTCAAATTAGGTAAATTCGTTGCACGTTGCTGCAACAAACACCAGAGCGGAGTACGGGAAACAGAAGTAGCCATGATCTTGCTTTTACACTTTGAAATTTTGATTATTTGCGAAAAAGAGGGAGTATGGCCATTTATACTGGCATATATCCATATAAAAACTGGCGTCTCTTAAAATACTCCACCCTAGTATATTCCCGAATAAATTACTTCTTCGCGGCCTGTGCTGCTGCGGCTGCAAGTTGAGCGATTGCAGTCCAGTCGCCCGCATTAATCAGCGACGCAGGGCACATCCAAGAACCACCAACACACAAAACATTAAATTGTTGCAGCAAGCTTGGGGTTGATTCCACGGTCACACCACCCGTCAAACAGAAACGTACATCCGGGAATGGACCACCCAAGGCCTTTGCCATTTTGGTGCTACCAACGATATCGGAAGGGAACAGCTTTACCACGTCAAACCCATGTTCCAAAGCCAGCATCAAATCACTCGCGCCGCCGACGCCAGGGAAATAGGGCAAGCCAGATTCCGCAGCCGCTTTCGCCAACGCTGGTGTGATGCCAGGGCTAATGCCAAACGCCGCACCGGTTTCTTTAACAGCATCCAATTGTGCTTGCGTCAAAATAGTACCTGCGCCGACCGTCACAGTTGGGCAGGCTTTGACGACTTCGCGTAAGACAGTCATCGCATTTGGTGTGCGCAATGTAATTTCGACTGCTGGCAAACCATTTTCAGCGAGAGTTGTTACGCAGCGAATCGCTTGATCAACATCATCCGTCACCAGAATTGGCAATACGCGCAGTTGTTCAAGTTGTGTGATGATGCTTTGCTTGCTGAAACTCATAGTAATGTCTCCAAAATTATTCAGTAATTAATCAATAAACAGCGTTGATGCACCGTGTTCTGGTGCAGTAACGACGCGGCGTTGCGCAGCAAACAAATCACGACCATAGCCAAAGGTTGGTTCTTTACTCAATTCTCTGACCGCACGCTGATCCCACTCTTGCTCATCAACCAAGGCACGCAACTCACCCGTATGGACATTGAGTTCAACTAAATCGCCATCACGTACCTTCCCTAATGGACCACCTTGCGCCACTTCCGGGCTCACGTGCAACGCCGCCGGAATGCGACCAGAAGCCCCAGACATGCGACCGTCCGTTACCAAAGCGACTTTATAACCGGCCGACATCAAACTCCCCAAAATTGGCGTGAACTGATGCAACTCTGGCATACCATTGGCCTTTGGACCCTGGAAAATCACCACGGCGACAAAATCCATATTGAGCTCACCGGCCTTGTATGCTTTCACCAGGGCATCCTGGGATTCAAATATCTTGGCAGGAGCCTTCACTATCCATGCTTCTTCCGGTACCGCGGAGGCTTTAACGATCGCACGACCGAGATTGCCTTGCAATAAACGCAGACCACCAGTCGCAGCAAATGGCTCAGTCACGTTACGTACAACGGACGTATCGGTTGATTGCGCCGGCAAAGCTTGCCATTGAACCTGATTAGTTTCAGTCAATACAGGGCGCGCCGTATGTGAATGCAGTCCGTGGTCACCGTACACTGTCATCACATCGCCATGCATCAGCCCAGCGGACAACAATTCACGGATGACAAACGTCGGGCCGCCCGCCTCTTCAAACGCGTTAACGTCTGCCGAACCATTTGGATAAATCCGCGTCAACAATGGAATGACGGCGGACAACTCATCAAAATCCTGCCAATCAATCAAAATGCCAGCGGCACGCGCTACTGCGATCCAATGGATCGTATGATTCGTAGAGCCACCTGTTGCCAATAATGCGATAACAGCATTAACGATGGTTTTTTCATTGACTAGCTGACCGATCGGTTTGTAATTACCACTCTGCTCCGTCATTTGAAGAACGCGCTCAACCGCTGCATCGGTCAATACTCCACGCAAAGGATCAGATGGATGTACAAATGCGGCGCCTGGCAAATGTAAGCCCATCGCTTCGAGTAGCATCTGATTACTATTCGCAGTGCCATAAAATGTACATGTACCGGCGCTGTGATAAGCAGCGCTCTCAGCCGCCAGCAATTCTTCTTTGGTCGCTTTACCTTGCGCGTAACGTTCCCGTACTGCGGCTTTTTCTTTGTTCGACAAACCAGAACCCATAGGGCCAGCTGGAACAAAGATGGTCGGCAAATGACCAAACGCCAATGCGCCAATCAATAAGCCCGGGACGATTTTGTCGCAAATACCAAGGCAAAGTGTGGCATCAAATGCATCATGCGTGAGCGCAACTGCCGTGGCTTGCGCAATTACATCGCGTGAAAACAAAGAGAGCTCCATGCCTGGACGCCCTTGTGTTACACCGTCACACATCGCTGGCACGGCACCGGCTACCTGCGCAGTGGCACCAAAGCGCAATGCAGTTTGACGGATTTGCTGCGGATACGATTCGTAAGGTTGATGTGCTGACAACATATCGTTGTAAGCTGTCACGATCCCGATATTGGGCTTTTGTGCCTGATTGAGCCAGATTTTTGTCCCGCTATCCATGGCGGCATTCGCATGCGCCTGGTTAGCGCAAGACAAACTTGCCCGGCGCGGACCGCGACCACGCATTTTTTCTAACTGAGAAAGATAAGCGCTGCGAAGATGTTTGCTGCGCTCGATAATACGCTGGGTCACCTGGTTGATTACCGGATGCAGCGCTACGGAAGGAGATGTCGTCATAAACTCACCTGTTACCCTGATGGGCTGAAATAATAAAGCGTGTCAAAGATACTTATTCGATAGCGTGAAAGATAGCATAATTCAGGAAGTTTCCGTAACAAACTTTCAGAATTTTATTAAAAAGCTGTTTTTTTATGCAAAACAATCAAATTTATCGTAATGAAACTACATTTTTGAAGTTTTTCTGGCATAATTAAATTGCTCGAAAATTTAAATTTCTTACTTTTAAAGCGTACCTTCAAGGAATTTGAATAAAACGTGAACAAATAAACCGGTTCCCTTCCCGCTGCATTTGGACACGTTGAAAATTAAATTCGGAATAGAAAACTCGAAAAACATCACGGAGTCAGCATGACCACTTTTGTCTTATTTGGCGGCACAGGCGATCTGGCAAAGCGCAAGATCATTCCCGCGTTATACAGCGCATTTGTCAATGGCAGGCTAGATAAAGATTTCAAATTTATCGGTGCTGCGCGTGAACGTTTGACCGACGAAGATTATCGTTCACGAGTTGGCAGCAGTGTTGCTGAATATGCTGCAAAAGTAAGTGGCTCTACGTCTGAGAAAGTCGCTGCATTCCTGGAACTAACCCATTACACCAAAATTGATGCGCGGGTACCGGAAGATTTCGAAGCATTAAAGTCATCACTCAATACTTCTGAAACCAACGCCACATTGTTTTATCTGGCAACCGGGCCAGATATTTTTATTCCGGTGGTGGAACAATTATCCAAACACGGATTAGTTGAAGGTAATGCCCGTGTTGTGGTCGAAAAACCGCTCGGCCGCGATGCGCAATCGGCGAAAGAAATCAATCAATCATTGCGAACTTATTTGAACGAAAATCAAATCTATCGTATTGATCATTACCTTGGTAAAGAAATGGTGCAAAACTTATTGGCACTGCGTTTTGCCAATTCATTCCTCGAACCCTTGTGGAACCGCTCTTGGGTTCAGGATGTACAAATTTCTATTTCAGAACAAGTTGGTGTTGAATCTCGTGGTGACTTTTATGACCACACTGGTGCTTTGCGCGATATGGTACAAAACCATTTATTGCAATTGGTTTCCATCGTCGCCATGGAACCACCGGTGAATGCCAATCCGGATGCAATTCGCGATGAAAAAGTAAAAGTGTTACGCGCCCTGCATAAATTTACACCGGACGAAGTCAGCAAAAAAACGGTACGCGGCCAATATCGCGCTGGTGCCGTGGACGGCCAGCCAGTCATCGGTTATCAAGCGGAACCTGGCGTTCCAGCAGCAACCCGTACCGAAACATTTGTCGCAATCCGCGCCGAAATCGATAACTGGCGTTGGGCTGGCGTACCATTTTATCTGCGCACCGGCAAACGCATGGCGACACGCAGTGCAGAAATCACGATCAATTTCAAACCAATTCCGTACTCAATTTTTGGTCAGGCACAAGGCCCTATGCGATCCAATCGCCTGGTCATTTCGCTACAACCTGAAGAAAGCGTGCAATTGTTTATGAAAGCAAAGGAACCAGGCGAAGGCATCCGGTTGTCTGATGTCGCATTGAATCTGGATTTTGCCGAAGCATCGAATTCTCGCCGCGTTGAATCCTATGAACGACTGTTACTGGACGCTATGCATGGCGATCTGACACTCTTCGTACGTGACGATGAATTAGGTGCTGCGTGGGCATGGATTGACCCTATTATGAGTGCATGGCAGAACGATCACGAAGGCTTAAAATCATACATCGCCGGCAGTTGGGGACCTTCTGCGTCAAGCTTTTTACTTGCGCAACACGGTGCAGCGTGGGGCGAAGAATACGTAGAGAATTAATCGACAATGGCTAACATGAATTATCATACATTCGACAATTTCAGTGACCTTACGGATGCACTTAGCCAGCAGTGGTTAAGTATTATTCAATCATCACCGACGGGATCAAGTTTTGCGTTAGCAGGAGGTTCCACACCGGCACCTATCTATCAACGACTCGACACTTTACTTGTTCAAGCCAAAAATCAAAACCCGATCAAACTGGTTGCCACCGATGAACGTTGGGTCAGCGATGCTGACCAACAAAGCAATGAAGGTTTATTCCGTCGCAGCCTGCAGCAATCAGGGCCACAAAAAAGCTGGACACTGGTTTCTTTAAAAAACGCCAGCACCTCGCCTGAGGTTGCGACAGACGCGATTGACGATCGCCTCCAAACACAACTACCGCATCCATTTAGTGCGGTGTTGTTAGGGATGGGAGCGGATGGTCATATTGCGTCTTTGTTTCCCGGAGCCCCCACGCAGCATGATCATTTGACTTGTCTGGCAGCCGTGCACCCGCAAACGCGTCAGAGCCGCATGTCATTATCCTTGCCACGCTTGCTCAATACGGAACGGATCTGGCTGGTCATTACTGGCGCTGAAAAACGACAAGTGTTAGAAAACGCGCTACAAGAAAATTTGCCTGTAGCCGCACTCATCCGCGAAGCAAGTTGCGCCATTGATGTTTTTTGGTGCCCTTGATTACGATTGTCGTTGACAGTGAGTTTGCATCAACAAACACATCAGGGCTGGTACATCATTGTATAGAGCCGCTTATTTTATGAACCAGTCCTGATCGCGAAACGTACACTATGGCTAATCCTTTTTCTGACACCAAATCAGCATCGCCTTCTGAGAAAGGGCTTTTGGCACGTATTCGTACAGCGAGTACAGCCTTAAGTCGCGCAGAACGTCAGGTCGCGGAATTTTTATTGCAAAAGCCGCACGACGCACTCGAAATGTCAATTCGCGTGCTCGCCCAAGCATGTGATGTCAGCGAACCAACCGTGGCACGCTTCTCACAAAGTCTGGGTTTTGATGGATTTAAAAGCTTCAAACTCGCATTCGCCAAAAGTTTGGCAACTGGCATTCCTTACCTGCATTTAGACGTCAATCAAGCCGACCATGTACGCGACGTCCTCCCCAAAGTCTTTGATCGTACCATCGCCACTTTGATGGAGGCCCGCAATAACGCGAATACTGCAAGCTTTGAAGCTGCTGTCAATTTATTGGCGCGCGCGCGACGTATTGAATGTTACGGCCTCGGCTATTCGGGTGCGCTAGCGATTGACGCGCAACTCAAATTTTTCCGTTTCGGCATTCCAACCACCGTATTTTGCGATGCCCATTTACAAGCGCAGTCCGCCTCTCTGCTCAATAGTGATTGCGTTGTTGTCGCCTTTTCACGCACTGGTCGGACGCGCGACCTCATCAATAGCGTGCAACTCGCAAAACAAGCAGGTGCTAAAGTTCTGGTATTGTGCGCGAGTGGTGGCGCTTTAGCAGACTATGCCGATGTCCATATCAGCGTCGATGTCGAAGAAGATCCCGATATCTATACCCCGATGACATCTCGCCTGGCACATCTGACCTACATTGATGCCCTTGCCGTTGCCGTAACCTTATTGCGGGGGCCGGCAGCCATTGATATGTTAGAGCGCGCAAAAATCAGCATCAGCGAGAAGCGCATCGATTCAAAAGTTTAATCTCACCCCGAAGGCGGCACTCACCGACACTCTCTGGCACTTGCTGTCACCCGGGATACCGCCCGCATCACACTGCACCCACTGCACCCACTGCATTCTCTGCAACACGCCATCAACAACATGGTATAAAAACTACAAAAACATCGAACATCGCATTCCTGACGCGCGTTTTAGGCAATACTAAGACATGCGACAAATGATATTCAAATTCATCAGTCAAAAAAGCACAAAATGCGCAAATCAAGGAGCAAGACATGTCGATCATTGCGATACAACAAATCGTCGAAGAAGTAAAAGATTTACCGACCTTACCCGCCGTGGTGATGGAAATCCTCAATAATATCGACAAAGAAAATGTTGATACCCATGAGTTGGCCAGAAAAGTCACACATGATATTGCATTAACGGCAAAAACTTTGCGCTATGCCAATTCGGCGTATTACTCTACGATGATCAAGGTGACGACGATACAACAGGCGATTTCCTTACTTGGTCTCGATACCGTACGCCAGATTATTGTTACAGCCTCTTTGACTGGTTGTTTTCCAGAAAATAACTGTCGGGGTTTCAGTCATAAAGATTTTTGGAAACATTCAAATGTGGTCGCAATTGTTGCCAAATTATTGGCACGTCGTTTAAATTGCAATCAGGATGTCGCCTTTACCGCAGGCTTATTGCATGACATCGGTACCCTTGTGTTAGTGACTTATCATAGTAGCGATTATGAACAAGTCATCGCCTGGCAAGCAGAGCATCAATGCACTCAGTACGAGGCTGAAAGACAGGTCATCGGGATAAACCACGCCGCAGTCGGGGAGGCGCTTGCACGACAATGGAATTTCTCTGAACAAATGACCAACGCCATCGCCGGGCATCATCAGCCTGAAAAACCAAGCCTGGGATTTCTGGCAACCATCGTCCACGTCGCGAATGGCATTACTCATGCCCTGAATATTACTGGCGCACCAGATCACAGCACGCCAGAAATCACCTTCCTTTCCTGGGAAAGTCTCGGCCTGACGCAGGAATCGCTGGATGGGGTCTTAGCGGAAGCGAGTAAGGAATTTAACGCATTGCAAGAAAATGTCGACGCGTATTAAATCAAACGCAATCAAACGCAATCAAACGCAATCAGCCCCGATCAACCCCAATCAGCCCCGGAATTAAACCGACCAGCTAATGGGGTCAGTTCAAATTTTTCTGCTTTTTAAATACGACATAGTTTACAAATCGGGCTGAATCAAATGTCCTAACTTACTCGCTTTGGTATTGAGATAACGATTATTGTATTGATTACGTTCGATAATCAACGGCACATGTTCTGCCACATTCACATTCAGGCCTGCCATTGCCGCCAGCTTGCGTGGATTGTTCGTCATTAAACGCAAAGAATGCACCCCAAGATGCTTAAGCATAGGGTCGCATAGCCCATAATTGCGCAAATCTGCTGCAAATCCTAATAATTGATTGGCCTCAACAGTATCAGCACCGCCATCTTGCAAATGATAGGCTCGCACTTTGTTGAGCAAGCCAATGCCGCGACCTTCCTGTCGCAAATACAATAAAACGCCACGTCCTTCCAGGGCAATTTTTTGCAGTGCCATTTCCAATTGCGGACCACAATCACAACGCTGACTAAACAAGGCGTCTCCCGTCAAACATTCAGAATGAATGCGCGCCAATACGGGCTCACCATCAGCAACGTCACCCAGCGTCAAAGCAATGTGTTCTTTTCCCGTTGCAGGCTCGACGAACGCATGCATCCGAAAATTGGCCCAAGTGGTAGGTAATTGGCAGGAATCGACAAATTCCAAAACCTGCGCATTATTTTCAGCAGGTGGGTTGTTGCTTGACATACTGTTCTCGCGAATTCTTTTTTTAACAGGCCTTTTGGTCGCCAGCGCACTGACAAAAGTGCAATACGGTACGCCTGAAAGAGGATGCTGTTGGAATTAAAAATGGTAAAGATGATAAAAAAGTGTATCACCAAAACGAGAAGTATAAACGACCTGCGAAAAACTTACTGGTTTGCTTGACACTTAGCTCTAATATCGAGCACGAGACCGCTCCATACGGGCAATTAAGGACATCACACGCGGGTTTTACGCTCTGGCTTGGAGGCTTACACCTGTCCGACGAGAAGCAGACTTTGCAGGAGATTTTTTGTAAGGCGGGTGTGTAATAGCCAATTTTTTCAAAAAATGGCATCAACAAAGGTTTTCACCGTCCTGGCGAACTTATATTCCATTGCTCAAGCTGCCCATTCCTCACCTTCTCCCGGTCAAGGGAGAAGGTTGACGACAGCTACAACGCCAAGACTTATTTCCGTTTCAATTGCGTAATATCCCTTACTGCACCGCGATCCGCCGAGGTGGCCAATGCGGCATAGGCTTGTAAGGCCTGAGATACATAGCGATCACGATTTACAGGTTGCCAAGCATCGTCGCCACGGGCATCCATCGCAACACGTCGTGCAGCCAAAACAGCATCGGTAACCTTCAAATGAATACGGCGCTCAGGGATATCGATTTCAATGATATCGCCCTCTTCCACCAATCCGATCGCACCGCCTTCCGCGGCTTCTGGTGATGCATGACCAATCACCAAACCGGATGATCCACCCGAGAAACGACCGTCAGTAAATAGAGCGCACGCTTTGCCTAAACCTTTGGATTTGATATACGAAGTCGGGTACAGCATCTCTTGCATACCTGGTCCGCCTTTGGGCCCCTCGTAACGGATAATCACGACATCGCCTTCATGTACCGTATCGCCCAAAATCGCTTCCACGGCCGCATCCTGGCTTTCAAATACGCGCGCTTTACCGGTGAACTTCAAAATGCTTTCATCGACACCAGCGGTTTTCACAATACAACCTTTTTCTGCCAGATTGCCGTATAACACAGCCAAACCACCATCTTGTGAATAGGCGTGCGCTTTATCGCGAATACAACCCGCAACCCGGTCCGTATCAAGGCTATCAAAACGTTTATTTTGCGAAAATGCAGTTTGCGTCGGCACGCCACCAGGTGCCGCTAAAAACAGTGTTTTTACCGCTTCATCATTCGATACGGCGATGTCATTTTGTGCAATCGCGTCAGCCATACTAGCGCTATGCACTGTCGGTCTGGAGGTGTCCAACAAGCCAGCACGCGCCAATTCACCCAAAATAGAAATAATGCCACCAGCACGGTGCACATCTTCAATGTGGTATTTATCTGTCATTGGCGCGACCTTACACAGACACGGCACCTTGCGCGAAATTCGGTCAATATCCGCCATCGTAAAATCAACACCTGCTTCATGCGCTGCCGCCAGCAAATGCAGGACTGTATTTGTTGAGCCCCCCATCGACACATCCAACGCCATGGCATTTTCAAAGGTCGCCTTGTTCGCAATGGTACGTGGCAAGACTGAATAATCATCTTGTTCGTAATGACGTTTAGCCAATTCCACAATCAGGCGACCTGCGCGCAAAAACAATTCTTTACGATCAGCATGCGTAGCCAAAATGGTGCCATTTCCTGGTAAAGACAAACCCAATGCTTCAGTCAGACAATTCATGGAGTTGGCCGTAAACATGCCCGAACATGACCCGCAAGTTGGGCAGGCAGAGCGTTCTATACGTCCTATTTCTTCATCGCTGACTTTACTGTCACCCGCTTTAATCATGGCATCGACCAAATCGATTTTCATGATTTTTTGTTCGCCAGTTTGTTTGGGATGTAGCGTTTCTAATACCTTACCCGCTTCCATCGGACCACCCGAGACGAACACCACCGGAATATTCAAGCGCATTGCCGCCATTAACATGCCAGGCGTAATTTTGTCGCAATTAGAGATACACACCATCGCATCAGCACAATGCGCATTGACCATGTATTCAACCGAATCTGCGATCAATTCTCTTGATGGCAACGAATACAACATCCCACCGTGTCCCATCGCGATACCGTCATCCACCGCAATAGTATTAAATTCTTTAGCAACGCCACCAGCAGCTTCAATTTCACGTGCAACCATTTGCCCTAGATCTTTTAAATGCACGTGACCTGGTACAAATTGCGTAAAAGAATTTACGACGGCAACGATAGGTTTATCGAAATCACCATCTTTCATGCCGGTGGCGCGCCATAAAGCGCGTGCACCTGCCATATTGCGGCCATGGGTGGTAGTACGTGAACGATAGACGGGCATGTGTGACTCCTGTTTTAGCTTTGCTCAACATTGAGCAATCTTGAGCAATATTGAGCAATAAAGTAATAATGGCTTACTTTGCCTTGCAAATAATCATATGTCAAATATGAATATAGTCACTTATTCATACTTTTTACATATCAATTAATATCGTCGCTGAAATTCACGCAAAGTTCTATAATCAAATTCCCCCAGAAAACTGAATAAGGGAGAGCAAAATATGCTTTGGCTAGTCGGCTCCTTGTTTTTTTGTTGGATGGGACTACGCGAATTGTTCAGCACGATTATCACGCCGACAGGTTACGATCGACCTCTTTCTAAAAATATATCAATACCCCTTTTAGTGCTCTACACGAGTCTTACTTTAGCATTTGCCTGGACACCATTTCAGGACTGGCGTTTTGAACGATTCCTCTCGGTGAAGGCCACCGAAATCGCTGATTTTCACCCCGCCAAGGTGCACTGCAACACCATCTTTGATACCTTTCTCGACACCAACTATTTGGCCGCAGGCCATGCAGATCCAAAAACCGGGTACATTGTTTTCCAGTATCCATGGTGCAAACGTCTGGGTGCTTATCTGGATCATCCCGATAAAGCAAATCGAGAAGAGATCGTCAGCCTCAATATTTTGACTCATGAAAGTATGCATGTACGCGGCGAATACGATGAAGCAAAAACTGAATGCCAGGCAGTACAAAGAAATTATCGTGCAGCAAAAATACTGGGAGTTCCCGATTCCATCGCAAAAACAAATGCGCAAAATTACTATCTTGGCGAATACCAGCGCCGCGGCAAAAGTGGCGGAATGGCAGGCGCTTACTTTTCAAAAGAATGTGCACCCGAGAAAGCCATGGACGAACATTTGAGTGATTCAAGCTGGGCACAATAACACCCAATGAATTAGCCCTCGTTGGCTCATGCCATGATGATGAAATTGAAAACATACATTGGGGCATTGGGGCACTGGGGCAGCGCGCCACGAAGAACGCATTTAGATCGGGTATAAGAATTCTTATCAGACGTTTTTCTTGTCATTCGAATTCACAAAAACAGCAAAAAATCTGATGAGAACTGGCTAATATTTCACTTCTTGCTCTCTAATTTTGACGAAATTTTTTCTGCAACTCAGGGTTGTATACCCGCTTTGTAGATGCCGGCGATGACTGCAGTTTAGTTAATGGACGCCTGGGTCTTTGCAGTAACTCGCCACCGCAATTGGGGCAGATATTATGAAGTATTTCTTCAGAACAGGTCGCGCAAAAAGTACATTCAAAGGTACAAATTCTGGCGTCGGTAGAATCAGCATGAAGGTCGGTGTCACAGCATTCGCAGTTGGGTCTGAGTTCGAGCATTTTAAATCTCCCACAAAGTCATAAAAAGTAGTTCAAAGCCGCTTAAAGGTTTGCCTTCGATAGCCACGCAAATCGTCATTTTGAATCAAAGTCACGAAGTCAAAAATCAACGGGGCTAAAGTATCCGGAGGATACTATTGCAGAACAGGTTCCTGATTGGCAAATCAGGGGCTAGGACATTCGGAAATACAAGCGCTCTGAACCAAATTACAGTGATGTGGCTGGAATCCAAGATACATAAGCACAAGACGCTTCATATCGCTGACAAGTCTTTCTTAGTATTTTGCCTAAAATCGTGTTTCAAATTTCATATTTCATATTTTATTTAATCGGGCGAATTCTAGGATGAAGTGCAATTTATGAACGGTACCGGTTAATGAGGGCAAGATGCGATAGCATTTGTGCCTTTTTGACCGGCCAGTCGAAATTGCATAATGAACTACACACATCTCACCCAA
>NZ_JBMPPH010000040.1:0-40357 GCF_049340285.1 Undibacterium sp. SXout20W
GGGTAAGATGTGTGTATGTCATTTCGGGCAACTTTGACTTGGAGGTCTGGAAGGCCGGATGCTACTGCATCTTCCCACCTTTAACCATTTATCTTCAGTTGCACTTCATAGTTGAACTCGCGATTCAAATTAAATGTCGTTTATAAATTATCTAAAAGACAAGCGTATCAAGTAAGCCAAGGCAGCAACACACTATATGCTAATTCACACACAACAAGTTGACGTATCGTTGCGAAAAATGAAATTCGCATTCATATCAATATATCTGTTGCCAAACAACTGAGTGGGCACGGCTGTTCGGATCAACCGGTTTGCGAAAATAAAAAAACCCGTAAAAACGGGCTTTTTCAGTCAATCTACGCTAGCCTACAAAACTAGCGCGTATCTACATATTAAAATATCAATAATAGTCAAAAAATCAGACTAAATTTTGATTTTAATCAATTTACCCAATTTTTCGATACCCTCATTAATGCGCTCTGGCGAGACCGTCACAAACGATAAGCGCAAGGTATTTTTTTCTGGCTCGTTCGCATAAAATGGACCGCCAGGAACGAAAGCCACATTTTGTTGGATTGCCTCATCCAGCAACGCTTTGCTATCGATATGCTTCGGTAAAGTTACCCAGATAAACATACCTCCTTCGGGACGTGTCCAACTTACGCCTTCAGGGAAAAATTTCGTCATCGCTTCGAGCATCACGTTACATTGACGCGAGTAGAAAGCACGGATTGTCGGGATATGCTCGCCCAGAAATCCATCCTTAATCACTTCATACACGACCATTTGTGTCAATTGTGCTGTGTGCAGATCCGCCGCTTGTTTTGCCTGTTCCAATTTGCGAATCAATGGCACTGGTCCAACAACATAACCGAGTCGAATACCTGGCGTGAGCACCTTAGAAAAAGAGCCCATGTAGATAACGCCACCTGGGTTCATATTCAACAGTTTCGGCAAAGGCTCACCGCTGTAGCATAAATCACCGTAAGGATTATCTTCGATCAGAGGAATTCCCATGCGAGCGCATGTTTCGACCAATTCCAGGCGACGTTCTATCGACAGAGTACGGCCCGTCGGGTTTTGAAAATTTGGCAGGGCATACATTAAACGCGCCCCCTCGCCTTTCGCGGCAACTGATGCAGGAATCAAACCGTGCTCGTCTGTGTCAACGGATTCAAACTGCGGCTGATAAACAGAAAATGCCTGTAACGCACCAAGATAACTTGGCGTTTCAACCAGAATTTTACTGCCTTCATCGATCAACACTTTACCCAGCAAATCGAGACCTTGTTGAGAACCAGATACCATCAAAATCTGCTCAGGCAAAATTTTGCAGTCTGCTGTTGACAAGGACGCAGCAATAAATTCACGCAATGGCGCGTAACCGTCGGTTGGGCCGTATTGCAGCGCCGATTTACCTTGTTCTGACAATACTTTGTCAAATGCGGCTTTCATCCGCTCGACCGGGAATGTCTCCGGTGATGGCAAACCGCCTGCAAAAGAAATGACTTCCGGACGCATGGTCACTTTTAATATCTCGCGAATCGCAGAGCTTTGCAGCTGCTCTGCACGTTCTGAGAATTTCCAATTAATAGGGTTAGGATTTTCAAGTTTCATACTGGTCTCACTGGAAGTGATGCCATTACAGGCTATTTAATTATGCGTTACACCAATGCAAAAGCTTCTGCATTGCTTATACGTTGATTTAATGCTTCACGATGCAGCTTAGACAAGCTCAACGATCATTTCTATTTCGACGCAAGCGCCCATAGGAATCTGAGCGACACCAAATGCTGAACGTGCATGTTTGCCTTGATCACCAAATACTTCTGCGATCAATTCCGAGGCGCCATTAGTTACCAAATGTTGCTCGGTAAAATCAGCTGTCGAATTGACGAGACTCATCAGCTTGACGATGCGTTTAACGCGATTGAGATCGCCACCGCAAGCCGCTTGCAAAGTTGCCATCAAATCGATTGCGACAGCGCGGGCAGCCAATTTGCCTTCGTCCGTGCTGATATTTTTGCCGAGTTGGCCAACCCAGACCTTACCGTCTTTTTTGGCGATATGACCGGACAAGAAAACGGTGTTACCCGTTTGCACGTACATTACATAGGCAGCCGCTGGTGCAGCAACGGCAGGCAATTCAATATTCAATGCTTGGAGTTTTTCGTAAAAAGACATGGTCATTCCCAAAAATTGTGGTGGCATCGCCAACCAGAGTGGTAAATGCAAATATGGCGCAAACGGTCAGTTTCGGTATTCGTTTCTCAACGACTATTCATCGACTATTTAGCTACTATCCAACGACTACTCAACGGTTACTCAAATAATATTCGACAAATAGCTAGCGGAGACGACAGACAAAACCGACAAAACTTTGCGCCTATATCTTGCGCATAGCTCTCTATTGTAAGCCTGCACCTGCCCTATTCATACCCCCAAATTCAAGTGGTCTTATTGATTTTATTTGGTCAAATTCTGTTTTAGACAGGGTCTAACGATGAATCTTCATTTGTCGTCCCAGACTGACAGTGCCGATCACCGCCGCAGCAAACACAAGATTGGTCATGTTTAAAGATTCACCGACAATGAGAGAAGCACCTAAGAGACTCAGGAAAGGTTGCAGCAATTGCACCTGTCCAACGCGGGCAATACCGCCGGTTGCCAAACCTTTGTACCAAAACAAAAATCCTATAAACATCGAAAATACAGATACATAGGCAAAACCACCCCAGGCTGCGGCAGACGCATGGGCGCCAAATTGCCACCATGCCCAAAGCGTCAGACTCAAAGTTACTGGCGATATCAAAATCAACGCCCAGGCAATCACTTGCAAGCCCCCTATCGTTTGCGCTAGTCGTCCGCCTTCTGCATATCCCATGGCAGCCAATATCACTGCGCCAAACAGTGCAATATCTGCCCAACTCAATCGACCTGCTCCCTGCGTTAAGGCAAAAGCGAGTACCAAAGCGCTGCCTAAGGCTGCCATGCACCAAAATCCTATCGAAGGTCGCTCATGAAAACGCAGCGCAGCGAACAAAGCAGTCGCCAATGGCAAAATACCAAGAACAATCGCGCCATGCGCCGCAGCCACATGCTGCATTGCCAGGGTACTCAACAAAGGAAATCCCAGTACCACACCGACGGCGGTAATGAACAAAGGTTTCAGTTCCGACCTTTGCGGCAGACGTGCTTTCTGTAACCACATCAGCAATCCCGCCAACACTGCCGCCACAACGGCACGCCCCATGGCGACAAAAATGGGATGCAGCTCTGCGACGGCAAGCCGTGTAAAGGGCAAAGTCAGACTGAAAATGGCAACCCCGGCAAAGCCCAGCCACATGCCTTTGATTTCTAGTCGTTTTTGTTCAGATGCTGTTGAAGTCATACTACTTCCATTAAAAATTTCGCTCAATTCTGACCTCAATGTTGATTGTGAAATTGACATATCAAAACATTGAATAAAGCACTACAAACTAAACATCCATACCGCGGTAAGCGCCAGCGACACTCCCATACAAAGATTAAACGTACGCAAACGCCTGCCAACATTGAGCCAATGCCTTAGCTTATCGCCCATCCACGCCCAGGTCAGCAAACTGAGAGCACTCGGCAGCGCAAAGCCGACGCTCATCCACCCCATGCGTGAGAAAAATTCACTTTGGCCAATCGCGTAGGTTGACGTTGCAGCCACGAGCATCATCCATGCTTTTGGATTGACCATCTGAAATACGGCTGCCTGCTTGACACTGAGAGGATGCATGCTTTTACTGTCCGACAAACGAGCAGAGAAACACAAACGCCACGCAAGTACGAACAAATAACCATTCCCCGCAATCTTCATTAACAGCACTAGTTGTGGGTGGCCGGACAATAAAGAGGCGCCACCCAGACCAATCGCCCACATCATGAGGACGAATCCCAAAGGCACCCCCATGACTTGCGGCAGTGCAGCTCGCAAGCCGTGATTAACACCGGTAGTAGCTGCGATTGCGACATTCGGACCAGGTGTAAATGAGCCTATCCAGGCGAACATCGAAAAAGCGATAAATTCAGTCAATGGCATGCGGTCTCCGGCGTCCATGATGGACAAATGTGAGTGTATAAAGCGAATATACTACTGGGTGTATATTTATTTACCCTTGTTTTTACAATGATAAATTAACTATTTTTTAATATACCCCAGTAAATTCTGCTTTTGATATGAAGCAAAAAATCATACTGGATTGAGGTTTTTGTGAAGCCGATCATTGTGTTGGCAAGCTTTCGTCAACGCCGATGTTAGCCCCGATGTTAGCCCCGACTTCAATTCCATAGACAAACACCTGAGTCAAGACATGTCAATCATCGTTCATACGTTGTTGATGCATGCAGGAAACATCATTCCACAACCCGGCTTTTGATCCGTGTTTGTGCTATCCTAATCGCAAAAACCAATACAGTACCAATACACTAAAAACGATAATTTCCACACTGTTCCGGTCACTTCCCCAATACACACGACGATAACGAAAACCTCATCATGGCGACACCAACGTTTTATATCTCTCGCGACTCTGGCAACTCTTTGGTTGAGCAAATTGTCGCTGCGGTGGCAAATCGTATTGACGACAAGTTGTTGCGTACCGGGGCGCGCATGCCGTCCATACGCCAATTTGCTGACGAGCAGCATGTATCGCGTTTTACCGTCGTCGAAGCTTACGACAGGCTGGTTGCCAAGGGATATCTGGAATCACGGCGTGGTGCAGGTTTCTTTGTGCGTGAACGTGCTTCCATGCTGAGCAATGCCGCCGTCAGCACACAAACTACAACCAGCGGACAGCAATTGGATGTGGTTTGGTTGGTGCGCAATATGTTTCGCCAATTACCACCGCAAAAGATGCCAGGCTCCGGTGTTCTGCCCCACGACTGGCTCGATGGTGAATTGGTGGCAAACGGCTTGCGGGCGATTAGTCGGCTGAATCAAAATTTGTTGCTGCATTACGGTACACCGCAAGGTTTTTTGCCGCTACGTCAACAATTGCAGCTTAAATTAGCGGAATTAGAAATCGCGGCAGCACCAGAGCAAATTGTCATGACGACTGGTGTTACACAAGCACTTGATCTGGTTGCGCGTGAATTTACGCGGCCAGGTGACACGATTTTTGTTGATGATCCGGCCTGGTTTCTGATGTTTGGTTCGTTCGCGATTTTAGGCGCTAAAGTCATCGGCATTCCTCGATTGCACGATGGTCCGGATGTTGCCAAATTGGCGGAATTGGCGGCAATTCACAAACCCAAACTGTATATCATCAATTCGGTCATGCACAATCCGACGTCCACATCATTGTCCGCAGCCAAAGCGTTCCAAGTCTTGAAGACCGCTGAATTGCACGATTTTATTGTCGTCGAAGACGATATTTACTGCGACATGCACCCTGGCAGCGCAGTGCAATCGGCAACCCGCATCGCCGCCTTAGACCAATTAAATCGGGTGATTTACCTGGGCGGTTTTTCTAAAACCTTGGCGGCGAATTTGCGCGTGGGCTTCATCGCGACGTCGCCTGAATTAGCGATTAGATTGTCGGATCGTAAAATGTTATCGACCTTGACGACGACAGAAATCGGGGAACGCGTGGTGTATAAAATACTATCTGAAGGACATTATCGCAAACACGTTGATCGCATCCGCGTAAAGCTCGACGGCGTCCGCGATGACATCACAAAACGCTTGGAACACATCGGTATCAAGGTTGATTATCGAACGCCGGCAGGGATCTTTTTGTGGACAGAGACCGGACTTGATACGAATAAGCTGACTGAGAAAGCTCTAGAACAAGGGTATTTACTCGCCCCTGGCAGTTTGTTCTCCCCGCATCAAGCACCGTCCACCAAGATGCGCATTAATATTGCGGCAATGTCGGATACGGGCGTATGGGATTTTCTAAAAAAGGAATTGCGTTAGTCCGATAACGATATCAAGCCACTATCAAGCAACGAAAAGGCTACTATCACGCCACTATCAGGCCACTATCAGGCAACCAAAAAATTCGTGATTTTACCCTTGCCACGTGCATTGCCTGCACGATGCAAGAGGGCGGATACATTATCACCCTCATTCATCGTGGCAACGCCGATCGTTGCATCAATTTTAATCTCTTTACCGGCAACAGTAATTGGCATAGAAACCACCGTCGTTTGAGTACGGCCAGCGATCTTCTCAGCATCGTTGGCCGCCGCCTCTGGCAATAAGACGCAAAACTCGTCACTGCCATAACGCGCCAGACTGTCGTAAGAGCGCATAACGCGTTTAATACGCCGTGTGACTTCGACCAGAATAATATCCGCGGTTTCAGGGCCGTATTCATCGTTAATTTTCTTAAAATCAGCAACGTCCAGCACCAACATCGACATGGGCTTGGTCAGACGTTTGTGACGTTGCAATTCGGCATCTGCAAGACGCATGAATTCGCGCCAATTGGCAACACCAGTCACAGGATCGATGCTGGCTTGACGGTCTAATTCTCGTTCGGCACTCAGTAACTTACGGCGATACCGATGCACATAACTAGCGATCGCATGGCCAGTCACAGCACTGGCAGGCAACATCATCGCCACACCCAACGAATAGCCATAATAGGGGGCCTGCTTAAAGGCCAGCAATACGAGCGATCCGACAACAAAACCAACCACAGGCAAACGCAATTGCGGTAACGGTAAAGGCACCACAATAAACGTCATCAGGCAGCCCCAAATGTCGATCAAATAGTGGCCATAATAATCACGTGGAGTGCAACAATTATTGATCAATTGCAGCACCATCACCATCACGATCCAGCGCAATAAATACTGATCAACGACCGGCGCAGTACCCAATTTTTTGATTTTGCGCAAGAACCACCACGATAGCGCAATGGTAACGGCACGCATCGATAGCAAGATTGCCGTTGCGAACGAAAATTGGTGAAATAATATATCGATAAAACTCAGTGGTAGCATCGCCCACATGACAACGCGCACCACCAAGCTCGCCTGCGAGCGATCTTGTATCTGGAAATAATTTCGGTATTGTTCTTCGGGAATTTCTTGATATGTTGTTTGCATTTTTGATTGCCTTTAGCATTCAGGTTTTATTATTAAAGCAACATTTTTCAGAACTATATCATTGTGCTAAGTCACTGTGAACCTTCGCTCATGGTGCAAGCCGTGCAGTGATCAATGTCTCTCATGGAGCTTACTCTTCATTGCAGACGAACGAATGATTTCCCTTTCCCCGTTCAAGCCGTCAGACCCACATCAAACAGCACCATTTTTTACGATTCTCTTCAGAAAATCGCTGTTTTTTAGGAGCGAAGCACATATCTATGCTACATTCTCACTCACATTTTTAAGCGTTCATCATGCACATTATGCCTTCGACACACCCATTTGCTGAATTTTTTGCAGGTTATTTACCTGTTTTCAGCATAGACGCGTGCTGTTGTTGCATTTGCTGCTGTCGCTGCGGTTGTTGCTGTTGAATCTACGCAACTAAAGCCGATTAGCACCTATCTCGTTGATAGCGCACGCCAAGCACTTACCTTCTCATTTTTTTATTCATTGTTAAACCAAGATGGACATACTTCTTTACGATAACTGGGAACGCCGCCTACGCCCCTTCACACCGCTACGCAACGATTGGGTGGGTTTGTATTGCTGCGGCCCGACGGTCTATGACTACGCGCATATTGGCAATCTGCGCACCTATCTGTTTGAAGACATTTTGCGTCGCACCTTGGAGTGGAACGGTCACACCGTACGTCACGTTATTAACATCACTGACGTAGGTCACCTGGTGTCAGACGGCGATGATGGTGAAGACAAGATGGAAAAAGGTAGCCGTAAGGCGGGTGAGTCTGCATGGCAAATTGCGGATCGCTTTACAATTGCTTTTAAAGCAGATTTGCAACGCCTGAACATTCTTGAGCCAAGTGTATGGTGTAAGGCAACAGAACACATTGCGGAGCAAATTGACTTTATTTCTTGCATAGAAAGTAAGGGATTCACATATCGCACCAGCGACGGTATTTATTTTGATACCAGCAAACAAGATGATTACGGCTATTTGGCGCGTATCAAACGTGATGCCATCAAAGCAGGTAGCCGCGTTGAATTAGGCGAAAAACGGAATGCCACTGATTTTGCTTTATGGAAATTCAGCCCTGAGAATGAACATCGCCAAATGGAATGGGATAGCCCTTGGGGTCGTGGTTTTCCGGGTTGGCACATCGAATGCTCGGCAATGTCGGCAAAATATCTGACGCCTTGGTTTGATATCCATTGTGGCGGTGAAGATCATATTTCCATCCATCACAGCAACGAAATTGCGCAAAATCAGGCATGCCATGGCACCCGCCTGGCCAACTTCTGGATGCACGGCTATTTCTTGCAAATCGATTCTGGCAAGATGTCGAAATCCAGCGGTGACTTCTTGCGCCTGCAAACTTTGCTGGATCAACACATTGATCCGCTTGCCTACCGTTACTTGTGCTTAAGCGCGCATTATCGCAGTCAGATGCAATTTAGTTTTGACGCCTTGCAAGCAGCGCAAACCGCGTTGCAACGTTTACGCGATACCTTCTACGCGTGGCCAGCTGGTGGCAGCGTGAATGCAGATTTCAAAGAAAAATTCACTACTTTTGTGAATGAAGATTTGAATGTCCCACGTGCATTAGCGTTAGTGTGGGAAATGCTGAAATCCGATTTATCAGATGCCGATAAAAAAGCGACGGTCTCTGAGTTTGACCAAATTTTTGGTTTAGGTCTGGCAAATTGGGTACCGCAAGCACTAGAAATACCTGCGGAAGTACAAGCACTGGCAGATCAACGCCAAGCTGCACGCGCCGCAAAAAACTGGGCAGAAGCAGATCGCCTGCGCGCTGCATTACATACGCTGGGTTTTGAAGTTGAGGATAAAGCGGGCAGCATGAATATCAAGCGTTTGTAACGCAAACGAGGATTCAAAAAACTGCTACGGCATCATTTTTAGCGTTCAACAAAAATGACCTTCGCTGCAGTTTTTTTGCAACTTCGCACCCACTTCTTTGCGATAAAACCGCGCCCTCATGGGCGCGTTTTTTTTGTTGCAATTACTAGAAAGCACAAGCGCCAAAGGAGGCAATGGATCGCGTCTTGTAAGACTTACCCACATAACCTAAATTACCCCATTCATTACCGCGATGCCCTGCCGTGACACCATTACTGAATGCACCGATACCACCCGCGTGCGTCAATACATCAGCATGCGCTACCAAATCCAGGTTTGGTAAATTCACTGGCTTGCCGTAGTTAGATATGGTGCCGTAATAGAATTTATTCAAACATGCAAAATTCGTCCCAGCTGTGGCAGCATCAAAAAATTTGGTTGTAGCCGTCATATACGGATGATCACCAGGATTTAACGTGGCGTCTGATTCGGTCGTATGGACCACAATTTTAGACGCTGCTGGCGCTTCAAGCTTAACAATGCCAGCAAGCACATCACGCACATTGGCGGCTGAATATACAGCGGTTCCAGTGACCGGTTGCATGCTGGCGACCAGGCCACTCTGCAGCGCACCGAGACCAAGTGTCTGCGTTGCAGTACCGACGATATCGGGCAGTTTCAAGGTGTACAGGATCACATCGCCCCAACCACCAAAATCTTTGCGCTCCAGGGTCATACCGCCAATCGTCACATTGGCTGCGGTGTACAGGCCACTACCACCGCCCCGGGCTTGAAAACCTGCGAAGAAGATCAATGCATTTTCCAGCCCATTCTGACGTGCTTTCCAATATGGATAGGCGCTGTTCGGTTCGCCACCAATACCTGCGTCTCCTGCACTCAAAATAATGAATACCTTTTTGTCTTTGGATTGTGCCGACATGGTCGTCGCCAGCGGTGCCGCCATGAAAAGTGGAATCGTGTTGGGAAATGCGCCAACGAAAAAACTCACATTGCGACCGGCTTGTATCGGCGGCGTAATAGTTTGCGCCATCGCGTTCACGCTCACCATGGCGAGCAAAAATATTTTAATTAACGTTTTCATTTTGAATCCAGAATTAAAAAGTGCAGACGCCTTTGGGTTGATTGGAACCTGTGATGTAATGTTTCCCTAACCAGGCGAGATGATCCGCTTCCCAAGACATGCCACGTGTATGTTTGAGCATGCCCGTTTGCACGGCAGCAAACGTACCAGCATGTGCATACTTATCAGTCGTCGATAGATTTTCTGCTAACTGACTCATCACGTAGGTCTTATAAAACGTATTGCCGACGCAAGCGAAGTCTACTGTGGCCGTGGCATCTAAAAAGAACTTCGATGAATACATGTGGTCCGGGTGATCGCCAGGATTATTGGCAGAATTAGGATCCATCAGATTGAGCCAGATTTTTGTCGCAATCGGTGCCTCACTTCTGATGATGGCCTGCAATGTCGCTGTCATTGAATCTTTGGAAAAGGTTCGCAAATTATCCAATGCAGTTACTTTAGCTAATGGCGTCGTATATAACCCTTGGATAGAGCTATCTGGCAATAAAAAGTTATACATGACAATGTCATTAGAAATAACCGTGCGGGCTAACGTATAACCATTCTGACTGACGTACGTCGTTACTGGATCAGTTGCTGCGCGGCTCGCGAAACTGAACATGAATGTGACAGCATCCACATGACCTGCTGCGCGGGCAGCCCAGTATGACGATGAACTACCACCTTCAAAGCCCAATCCACCGTCCCCCGCAGTCGTAATAACAAAAACTTTTTTCCCAGTCGGATTCGCTTTCATGTCATCGATGATGCTTTTCCCCATAAATAACTCAACATCATCGGGATGACCTCCAACATAAAAGCTGACAACTTTATTGGGCGTATATGGCACAGGAGAAACGCTCTGAGCTTGAGCAGACGCAGCAGCCACGGTCATGGCGATTATCATGCTGCTAGCAAACAAAAATTCTTTCAACATCCAGAACCTCATTATATGTAATAGAAACAACAAGAACCGGAGATGGTCTTTTTTGCCTGCTAGGTAGCCATACCATTTGCTACCGCTATTAGATCTTTTGATAACGCCTAATAGTCCTCGCAACATAATCTCCTGTAACCTGGTTTTCGACGATCAGATCAGCAAAACCAAGTTAAACAAAGTCTAAATATATTCGTAAAACTGCTCTATCTCTTTTGAGCATTTTTTTACAATTGATTACAGATTACGTAACAAATTTAATACTATTTGAACGAGAAAAATAAGCTTTTTGAAACTAAATTTCCTGTAGGAATTATATTTTCGGGGCGATAAAAAAATTCACGCGTAAATTCGTAGTTTGTCTGCGAAACGCGCAAATAGGAGATATGCATTGCCAATGAGCGCAAGTATGCGCCATCGCGAGGCGAGTACAAGGTACCTCTTTAGAATCCCGACTTAAGCCAATTCATGGGAGTATATTTAAATTTAACGCATATATCTCGGTAATCACGAGGGGCTTTATACATACACCACCCAGTATAAAAACACAAAACCCACTTCAGCGGGTATTGCAACAGAAAACTTGAAATCCCGACCAATGTCCCCATTTTGGCTAAGCTAGTTTTTTCATTGCAGCGGATACAAGACTGCTCCAGCTTTGCCTAAGTCGCCTTAATTAATGTAAGTGCGTAGGTATGTTGGAACACTTTGCTAACCCATCAATGATTCGGTAATTTCATTTATTCATTTTAAGACGACCTTCCTAACCTAATTTCCGAGGAAAAAAATGTCAGAAAAACAAACTCTGGGCTTTCAGGCCGAAGTCAAACAATTGCTGCAATTGATGATTCACTCCTTGTATTCCAACAAGGAAATCTTCTTGCGCGAGTTAATCTCCAATGCGTCGGACGCCTCCGATAAATTGCGTTTTGAAGCAATCAATAACGCTGCTCTGTTTGAAAACGATGCTGAGTTGCAAATCCGGGTCACATTCGACAAAACTGCTCGTACGATCACGATTTCTGATAACGGAATCGGCATGAGCAAGGCTGATGCAATAGAACATCTGGGTACGATTGCAAAATCTGGTACCAAAGAATTTTTCGGCAAACTGTCGGGCGATCAGCAAAAAGATGCGGCCATGATTGGTCAATTCGGTGTTGGCTTCTACTCTGGCTTCATCGTTGCCGATCGCATCACTGTTGAATCTCGCCGTGCCGGTGCAGCAGCAACGGAAGGTGTGCGTTGGGAATCCGAGGGCGCCGGTGACTTTAGTGTCGAAGACATCACGAAAGCAAGCCGTGGTACTGACATCATCTTGCATCTGCGCGAAGGTGAAGATGAGTTCCTGTCTGCCTGGAAGCTCAAGTCTGTTATCCGCACCTATTCCGACCATATCTCTCTGCCAATCAAAATGCAAAAAGAGGAATGGGATGAGGAGAAAAAGGAACAGGTTCTCAAAGATGAATTTGAGACAGTGAACCAAGCCAGTGCATTGTGGGCACGGAGCAAATCAGAGATCACGCCTGAACAATACGAAGAATTTTACAAGCACGTTTCACACGATTACAGCGCCCCACTGACGCACACGCACAACCGCGTTGAAGGTCGTAGCGATTACACGCAATTGTTGTACATTCCAGCACGCGCACCATTCGATCTGTGGGATCGCAATAAACGTGGCGGCATCAAGCTGTACGTTAAACGCGTATTCATCATGGACGATGCGGAGCAATTAATGCCCGTTTATTTGCGCTTCGTCAAAGGCGTGATTGACTCCAACGACTTGCCTCTGAACGTGTCTCGCGAGATTTTGCAAGAAAGCCGTGACATCAAAGCAATCCGTGATGGCTCCACCAAGCGCGTGCTTGGAATGTTGGAAGATTTAGCGAATGCAGAAGGCGAAGAAGCTCCAGCAAAACACGAAAAATACGCGACGTTCTGGA
The DNA here is from genome assembly GCF_049340285.1 of Undibacterium sp. SXout20W. Classification (NCBI taxonomy): domain Bacteria; kingdom Pseudomonadati; phylum Pseudomonadota; class Betaproteobacteria; order Burkholderiales; family Oxalobacteraceae; genus Undibacterium; species Undibacterium sp. SXout20W. The sequence goes on from NZ_JBMPPH010000040.1 coordinate 12,915, forward strand.
AAGAATTCGGTCAAGTATTGAAAGAAGGCATCGGTGAAGATGCGACCAATAAAGATCGCATCGCTAAGCTGTTGCGCTTTGCTTCTACGCATAACGACAGCGATGTGCAAAACGTCTCATTGGCTGACTATCTGGCACGCGCCAAAGAAGGTCAGGACAAGATCTACTACGTCACGGCAGAGAGCTATGCAACAGCGAAAAACAGTCCGCATTTAGAAATTTTCCGCAAAAAAGGCGTCGAAGTCTTATTGCTGACGGATCGTGTAGATGAATGGATGCTGTCTTTCCTGAGCGACTTCGAAGGCAAAGAATTAGCATCTGTGGCGAAAGGTGGTCTGGATCTGGGCACATTGGAAGATGAGGCTGAGAAAAAACACCACGCAGAAACTGAAACCGAGTTCAAGGATCTGGTAGAAAAAATGAAAGCGGCGCTGGCGGACAAGGCCAAAGACGTGCGCGTTACTTTCCGCTTAACAGATTCACCTGCGTGTCTGGTTGCCGACGAACACGACCTGTCTGGCAATCTGGCGCGGATGTTAAAAGCAGCGGGTCAGGCTGCACCAGAATCGAAACCAATTCTGGAAATCAACCCGGATCATCCATTGCTGCAAAAGCTGAAATACGAAGAAGCCAAATTCAGCGACTGGTCGCACATTTTGTTTGATCAGGCATTGCTGGCTGAAGGCGGTACGCTGGCGGATCCAAGCAGCTTCGTTAAACGTTTGAATGAGATGCTATTGAGCAAGTAAGCATTGCGCTTGGCAGGATCGAATAAAGCCCGATAGCAGAAACAGCTTTCGGGCTTTATTATTTTCCAGTTGGCAGTAATCGGCGGATGAACTCCTCCCCTGACCACCGTTCGAGGCTACATTTGGCGGGTTACCTTCGCCCTACTCACTTAGTGCAGATGTTGATGTTGATGTTGATCTAGGAGTCGCCCGATGCAGACAAAGGAATTTGTGCCGCACAAAATTGGTTCACATAGTTACAAAATACGGATTGAAGATATCTCACTTTTCTCAATCGATAACGGGAAAGTTTCTCGCTTTATTGGCTACCAATTAACGTCCCTGGCAACATCTTTCCATTTCAACTTTTTTACCAAATCAACAAGCTCAAAACCATCAGTCAGCGGGTTGCATTCTTGAAACCAGACGAAAGTGGCAGTCGACATTAAATAATTGGGATTATTTGCTGGTTCATCACTACGCAGACTCACAGCACAGGCATAGGCTGGCAAGGCCACGCAGCGGTCAGTCGATTTTTGTAAAAACAAATGCGGCTGATGATTTGAAGAACTCTCCTGCACGTCTTTTACAAATTGCTGCACCAGCTCTTGGTTGACTCTCTGATCTTCAACGCCTTCAAGAAAACCTGAATAGATATTTTTTACGAAAATTCTTTCAATTTCCTTGACGCTTTTGCCGCATTGAAAAACGATATCGTTCATAGTTAATACCTTTTTCTGTTCTAATCGTTCATAGAAAATTGAAATCTGCCATTTTTCTCTACCTTGGCATCGTCGTACACATCATCCAGCAACTAAAACATGAGAGGCGCCCTGCTATCGACCATGAGCTATAGAATTGTCGAAGGCTATTTGCGATTTTTGAAGCGTCACAGCCTTGGTAAATATATTTATATTCAACTCAGAAATATATAGATTTTAATTTAAAAAAGTGTCGAAATTGTCTTTAAAACCACATTTTTGAAAAATATCACGCAAAATAAAAAAGCGAACCTCCATTGGGTTCGCTTTATGTTCGCGGAGATTCGATTTACTTTGAGGGGAATTTTTGGCTCTTTAGCTGCTTGCGAAACCAATCTTCCAGCATTTTTGCTTCGTAAGGAAAGCTTCCATTACCCATGTTAATGGGTCGACTCATCATAAAGCTCATATCCGAAATATCTTCTTTACCTTCGGCAACGACAAATCCTTTTCCATCCGTCATCACATAATTCAGTGACATACGAGGCCAATAAATATCTTTGATGATACGAATATCATTACCTGCGGACATCATGACAGGACGCACTTCGCCTGCCAGGTCAAGATCCGTTACGGTAACTTTCCATTGCACTTCATCAGGCAATTTTTTGGCAAGATCCTCGAATACCAGTCCCAACTCTTGAAAAACGTGTTTGCGGAAGTTTTCCCGACTTTCATTCGTTGGACGAATATCAGCGTATTTGTCTGGATCTTGCCAGGTCACCTGAACTGTTCCCGCTGAGGCAAAATTACTCACTAAGCTACTACCAATTAAAGCGAACATCAAACAGAATTTTTTCATTTCAACTCTCCTTCTTTACATGAACCAGCAGCATGAATTTCTGAATCCATCTGACGTGCTGCATGCCAGTTCAAAATAAAACAGCCAGACATGCTGGCTGTTTTATGCGTTACACGTCATTTCTTTTAGTGAGTAACACGAGTTGTTCTGCCGTTGGACAGCAGACGTACACGTTCACCTACATTAAATGCTTCATCAGCATCTTGCGTAATTGCTTTGATATCGCCATTATCGAGACGCACCGTGATTTCGAGACCAGGCTTTTGACTCAGATTATTTTCGACTTTCTGACCAAGAATACCGCCCGCGACAGCACCAACAATCCCTGCCGCAATCGAACCATTACCACCACCGATGCTTGAACCAGCGGCAATACCACCCAATGCGGCACCAGTCACTGTACCAACACCAGTTTGGCCTTTGTCGATCGTTACATTGCGAATCGAATCAACATATCCCATACGAACAGTTTGTTCAGATTGGGTCTGTCCAGCACGATACACGCTACCTGAATTGGATGGTGTAGAACAGGCACTTAACAGAACTATGGGTGCCATCGCCGCTACCAACAATAATTTTTTCATCGCTATCTCCTTGTTTCCAGCATTTAAAAATAATGCATCATCAGCTATTTAACACTATCCTATGATCCTTCGTTAAGCAAAAAGTTCTACTTTTTTGTAGCGTTTCCTAACAAACCAGTGCAACCGAGGTCAATTTACCGCTTTTATCAACAAAATCGATTAAAACCAGTGATATACATTGATCAAATGCCAGATTAAATGCAACTAATATTTAACATTCTTCTAATAAACAATGTCCACGCGCAACCACGACCTTGACCGTACTTTAGCCAATCACGATACGTCTTTGTCGGGGTTTCCTGCAGTCATTGATGAGCGAACACACACCTTGATCTTAGGTAGTTTTCCGGGCGAAGCATCATTAAAAGCACAACAGTATTATGCATTCCGGCACAATCAATTCTGGCGCTTGCTATCTGCACTACTGGAAATAGATTTAGTGACGCTCGACTATCCGGAAAAGCTCGCCATCCTGCTTACCAATGGCATCGGCTTGTGGGATGTGTTTAAGGCTTGTGAGCGCAAGGGAAGTCTGGATTCTGCAATCCGTGCCGGCCAACTCAATGATTTTGCGGCGCTGCAACACCAATATCCGAGGTTAAAAAGAGTCTGTTTTAACGGCAAAACGGCGGCTCGGATACAAGCACACTTCCAATCACAAGGTTACGAGACGCTGGCACTTCCGTCTTCATCACCTGCTAATGCAATGCAAACATTTGAGCAAAAATTATGCGCTTGGGAGCAGATTATCCCGCCTTTCGAGACGATAATAAAACCTGCGCTGCCGTCACCAAATTAGAAAAACACCCGTTGCCAACACCATTTTGCGTTAAAACGACACGGAAGGTAAAATACCTGCATGCTTATTAAACGTAAATCTATTGAGGCCGAAGCGAACCATCGCTCAGGTCCCAAGGCTGCCGCAGCCAAAAAATCTCCCCGCAAACCAAAGTTTGCCTCGGTTACCTTGTCAGAACTGGATGGCGTGCGCTTTCTTCACTTCGGTACTGAATGGGTGCAAGGTGCGATGCGCCTGCGCAAACCGGATAGTATCGAGCTTGAATACGCACAGCAAATGATGATCTGGATGTTATTCAATAAAACGCCACAGCACATCGTGCAGCTTGGTCTCGGTACCGGAGCACTGACCAAATTTTGCTACCGTCAGTTTGAAGAAGCGCGCGTCACGACCATAGAACTCAATCCTGCCGTCATTACAATTTGCGAAAGCATGTTCAAATTACCAATGAACGATGACCGCTTGCAAGTCATTGAAATGGATGCCATGGATTTTGTTATGGACGCGAACAATGCCGACAGTATTGACGCGCTGCAGGTGGATTTATACGATGCGACTGCCAAAGGGCCAGTGCTTGATACACCAGAATTTTATGAAGCTTGCGCAGCGTGCCTGAAAGACGACGGCATTCTGACCGTCAATTTATTTGGGGACCATCCGAGCTACGCAAAAAATCTAAAAGCATTACGTTTTGCCTTCAGCGAAGTGTTGTGCCTGCCAGAAGTCCATGATGGCAATGTTGTTGCCATTGCTTTCAAACAAAGACAAGCGCTAGACTTCCCAGCATTATATGCTCGTGCCGATGAAATTAAAGTTCAGACCAAGCTACCTGCAAAATCGTGGGTCAATGGATTGAAAGCAGCGTGCGATCCGGCATAAATTCTGTTGCTATCGATCAGTATTGTTATCCATCAGTGTTGTTATAAATTAGTGTCGCTATTGATCTGACAATGTTTTTGCCAATGATTCCAAAAACGTGGCTATTGTTGTCCTATTTGTCGCAGTTTTTACATTAAAACGGTGAGCCCCACACTCTGTCTGCCAGGAAAAAATGAATACAACCTCCAAACGCGGTCTTAGCCTGCAACAAATTTTCACCTGGTTGATGGAAGATGGCTTGCTCAAAAAAGAAGATGCCAAAATAAAATTCAATGAGGCACAGGGCATTTTAAAAAATGGTCCGGCCAGCATGCATCCGCTGACCGCTGCCGCGCAGTGTAAATTGCAATCGTCCAAGCCACCAGGGCAATTATTAACACTGGATTGGCTCACCGAATGGACAGCGCGCAAAGTTGATTTACCGTTCTACCGTATTGATCCCTTAAAAATTGATTTCACCTCCGTGTCAGATGTGATGTCCGCGAAGTATGCAACGCGGTTTAATATTTTACCGGTTGAAATCAACGGCAATACTCTCGTGGTGGCAACGACTGATCCGTTTAATCGTGAATGGCAGGAAGAAATCTCCCGAATTTCACGTCGGGAAATTCGTCTGGTGCTGGCCAACCCGCTAGAAATTTCCCAATACATTGTCCAGTTTTTTTCACTGGCAAAGTCAATCAAAGATGCACGCAAGGTCAATACCAACGATCTCGGCTTACGCCAAAATCTTGAGCAATTGGTAGAGCTTGGTAAAGCCAACAAGCAACTTGATGCCAACGATCAGCACATCGTTAATATTGTCGATTGGCTGTGGCAGTTTGCTTTTGATCAACGGGCTTCGGATATTCATCTGGAACCTAAACGCGATATGGCAGCGATTCGTTTCCGTATCGATGGCGTACTGCATCAGGTTTATCAACTGCCGGCCAGCATCATGATCGCGATGGTCGCGCGGATCAAATTATTGGGTCGGATTGACGTCATCGAAAAACGTCGTCCACAAGATGGTCGTATCAAAACCCGGACAGCGGATGGGCAAGAAGTCGAATTACGTTTATCGACATTGCCGACGGTATTCGGTGAAAAAATGGTGATGCGGATCTTTGATCCCGAGGTTGTTGTCAAAACCTTACCTGAACTTGGCTTTCCCCCAAAAGATGCGCAGCGCTGGGACGCGTTGACCAAAAAACCACATGGCATTATTTTGGTCACCGGCCCGACTGGTTCTGGAAAGACGACGACGCTTTACACGACCTTAAAGTCTCTTGCCACCGCCGATGTCAACGTCTGTACGGTCGAAGATCCGATTGAAATGGTCGAAGCCTCATTCAATCAGATGCAGGTCCAGTCATCGATCGATCTGGGTTTTGCGGAAGGTATTCGGGCGCTGATGCGACAAGATCCCGACATTATCATGGTGGGTGAGATTCGCGATCTGGAAACGGCAGAAATGGCGGTACAAGCAGCGCTGACCGGACATTTAGTACTATCGACACTGCATACCAATGATGCGCCTTCAGCAATTATGCGCTTGTTGGAATTGGGCGTGCCGTACTACCTTTTAGAAGCAACGATCATTGGTATTCTGGCGCAGCGCTTGGTTCGGACACTATGCAAACACTGTAAAACAGCCGATGGTGAATTAGCCGATCCAGTCTGGAATAGCCTGTCTGAAGAATGGAATTTAACTAAACCAGCAGCAATTTATCGCCCGGTCGGCTGTCCAGAATGTCGGCAAACCGGTTTTCTTGGGCGCACGGGTTTATACGAATTACTGACTGTCACACAGCCATTTAGCAAGCTCATTACCAAAGAAGCTGACATCCATGCGTTGCGGGTCCAAAGTATCAAAGATGGCATGAAACCTTTACGAATTGCCGGCGCTGAGAAAATCATTGAAGGTCTGACGACCGCCGATGAAGTTCTCAAAGTGACGTCTTCTTTAATTTAAGTTCCGCTGATGCTACGCTGATGCTGCGCCCATGCTGCCGCGACGCCTTGCGCCACGGTCGGGTAATTAAACCGCATGCCTAATTCTGTTTTTATACGGTGATTTTGCATCCGCCGCGATTCTGACATAAATGAAAGCAACATCGGAGACACTTCTTGCGCCAGCGCATAACGAGGTCGACGTGGAGGACGGGGCAGTTTAAACGTGTCCGCCACCAGATCAAAATAGGCGGCCATTTTTAAGTCGCTATCATCAACGGCATGGTAAATCCTCTGCGGCAAGGCACGAAACAGCGCCAGCTTGATTAACATTGCCAAGTCATCCGCATGAATATGATTGGTGTACACGTCATCAACGTCATTTAGCGCGGGCGTGCCTTTTTGCAAACGTTCCAGAGGTAATCGATCCGCCGCATAAATCCCCGGCACACGCAGTATCGACATCCTGGATTGACTACGCTTCGCCCATGCCCGCAAGGCCTGCTCAGCAGCAACGCGGCGCACTGCACGCGCATTTTGTGGCCGCACCGGACGCGCCTCATCAAATATGGCACCGCCACAATCGCCATAGACACCCGTCGTACTGATATAAACAAGCTGGCTCTTGTCAGGTAAAATGGCGATCAGATTTTGTGTGCGACCATCCAGGTCGCCTTCAGAACGTGGTGGTGCCAAATGAACACAATATGCCGCCAAGCCGGAAAGTCTTGCCAAACTGGCAGTATCGTCCAGATTGGCGACGATGGGAATTGCACCTGCGGCGCGTAGTTCTGCGCAGCGTGCAGGCTGACTAGTAAGGGCAAAAATTCGGAATTGTGCGCGTAACAAAGGCAATAAACGCATGCCAACATCGCCGCAACCGACGATCAACAAACGTGGTCTACCCATTTTTTTTAACTGTTTTTTCATGCTCAGGATTGTATGACTTTTCAAGTAACTGTGACCCCTAGTGGTCGTCAATTTAGCTGCGAAGCAGATGAAACCGTATTATCCGCTGCTTTACGCGCGGGTGTTGGCTTGCCTTATGGCTGTAAAAACGGTGCCTGCGGTTCTTGCAAAGGCAAGATCAGCAATGGCACCGTGGTACATGGCAACCATCAACAACGTGCGCTGTCAGACACCGAAGAAGCGCAGGGCATGTCCTTATTTTGTTGCGCCAAGCCACAATCGGATCTGACCATAGAAGCACGTGAAATTGTTGCCAGTGGTGATTATCCGATCAAAAAAATGCCTACCCGCGTGGCAAAACTGGAAAAATTGTCTGACGACGTGATGTTAATTGCACTGCAATTGCCAGCCAACGAACGTCTGCAATACCGGGCTGGCCAATATATCGAATTCATGCTGAAGGATGGCAAACGTCGCAGCTACAGTATGGCCAACGCCCCACATCTGGACGAACACATCACCCTGCACGTGCGACATATGCCAGGTGGATTATTCACGGATCAAGTGTTTTCCACCCTGAAAGAACGCGATATTTTGCGCTTTGAAGGGCCACATGGTAGCTTCTTTTTAAGGGAAGACAGCAATAAGCCCATCGTTTTACTGGCCTCCGGTACAGGATTTGCCCCCATCAAAGCCTTGGTAGAACATTTGATTCACACCAATTCGACACGTGCTATCACGCTGTACTGGGGTGGTCGTCGTCCAGCTGACTTATACATGGACGCGCTGTGCCACGAATGGGCAAACAAGTTATCCAACTTCCGCTACGTACCGGTCATTTCTGACGCATTGCCAGACGATAACTGGGCTGGTCGCACCGGATTTGTGCATCAGGCCGTCATCGCGGATTTTGCTGATTTGTCCGATTATCAAGTGTATGCGTGTGGTGCACCGATTGTGGTTGAGTCTGCACAACGCGACTTTGTTACGTTATGCCAATTACCAGCCGACGAATTTTACGCTGACTCATTTACCTCGGAAGCCGATTTAGCCAAATAACCTGCAGTATGGAGGGGGCCGATCCCCTCCCCTGGTAACGTCGGGAAGCAAAATGCGATGTGGTGCGTTCAATGGATTATTTTTTTCATTTAGATTGAAATTTATTTTGACGCACTGCGCAAAAAGTCCTACTATCCGTTTTATGAAAAATTTTCCTGACATGTCCTCACCAAATATTGCGCGACGTCGCCGCTCGTTGAACGAGCCTGGGCGGATGTGTTAGTGTACCTGCGCGTCAAATGAGACCGCAGCACAAGACCTAAGCCACAGGCAAGCACCTGTGGCTTTTTGCTTTTTTACGCTTTAATTTTTTATTTTTCGTTGGTTTTTTTATCCACCACTGGAATGACCTTAGGAGTCTTGAAATGGAATTCAGTCAGTACAACGTTAATTCTCTGATGTACATCACGCCGCGCCCGGAAATCGTCTTTACGGAAGGCAGTGGTATGTGGCTGACGGATAACAATGGCAAACGCTACCTCGATTATTTGCAGGGATGGGCAGTCAATTGTTTGGGACATAGCCCTGCCGTTATTTCCGATGCCCTCATCGTACAGTCAAAGAAATTACTCAACCCGTCACCGGCTTTTTACAATGCGCCGATGGTTGAGCTGGCAACCCAATTAACGCAGCATTCCTGCTTTGATCGGGTGTTCTTCACGAATAGCGGTGCAGAAGCCAATGAAGGCGCAATTAAATTAGCGCGTAAGTGGGGGCAACTTAATAAAAATGGCGCGTTTGAGATCATTACATTTGATCATGGTTTCCATGGTCGAACCTTGGCAACCATGTCCGCTTCCGGCAAACCAGGCTGGGATACGCTGTTTGCGCCACAAGTATCTGGTTTCCCTAAAGCTGACCTGAACGATATCGCCTCCGTTGAATGTTTAATCACAGACAAAACCGTGGCAGTAATGCTGGAGCCGATACAAGGCGAAGGCGGGGTCATTCCTGCCAGCTGCGAATTCATGCAAGACCTGCGTGCATTGACCAAAAAGCACGGAATCCTGCTGATCGTTGATGAAGTGCAGTCTGGTATGGGTCGCACCGGCGAATTATTCGCTTACCAATTATCCGGCATTGAACCAGACATTATGACTCTGGCCAAAGGCATCGGCGGTGGCGTCCCTCTCGGTGCACTCTTGTGCCAGGAAGCGGTGGCTTGCTTTGTGCCCGGTGATCAAGGTGGCACCTACAACGGAGCACCTTTGATGACTGCGGTGGGGATTGCCGTATTGAAGGAATTGACCAAGCCTGGTTTCTTGACGTCAGTCAAAGAAAAAGCGCAGTACCTCAGCGATGAATTAAACAAGTTATCAGTAGAATTTGGTCTGCAAGGTGAACGTGGCGAAGGCCTGCTACGCGCATTAAAACTCGGTGAGAATATTGGCGGACAAATCGTCGAAGTCGCCCGAAATATGGAACCTGTCGGCCTGTTACTCAACTCACCTCGTCCAGATTTACTGCGTTTTATGCCTGCGCTCAATGTGACTAAAGAAGAGTTAGATCAGATGCTGAGCATGTTACGTGAAGTATTAAAACAAGTGAAAAAATAAGGTCCGATTCCACTACTTATCTACCACTTATCTTTCACTTATCCACCACTTTTATCATTGGTTAAAATAGAAAAAATGCCGCGGTCGCCAAGCCATCGCGGCATTTTTTTAATCAGCGCCTCATGGTTTTAAAACAAAATGCATCACGGACAATGCAGGCAGGGTATAACTGAACGTGTTGTTCACAACACCCGAAACGCCGCTTCTCTGGGTGATACTCTGACTTTTCGCATCAACACCCCAAGTCTGCACATTTTTAAAAGCGGTCGGATTTTTAATTTGCATACTTGCCGTCAATGGTGAGCTCAAACGATTGATCGCGATAACATGTAAAGTCGTCGGATCTTTCGCACTCACGGCCGCATAAACGGTGCCATTGTTGTTATTGGTCGATACAGCTTTGACCGATACCTCCGGGAACACCGATTTATTTCCATCGTAGTTACGGTACAGCTTAAATGCCGCTGCAATATATGCTTCGACGTCCCCAAAATAACTCGCGAGATAAACACCTTGTCGTCCGAACGCACCTAAGGCGTCGGCCTGAGCGATCGCCCCCGTGATATCTGTTTTGCCGCCAAAATCGTATTCAGTCACTGCCAGCTTAGTTCCGGGATAAAAATCAGCGACGGCTTGTTTTAGTTTCGGAATCAGTTGCAAGCCGCGACCATCAGTGAAGCCATAGCCTGGCTGGGTAATCCAGCTTGGTTCGACATAATTTGCATCCCACAAACTGCGCGCGGCCTGAACGCGGTCAGCAGGACTGTTCGACGCTTGTGGATAATAGTGAAAGGATAAAGTATCGAGCAAACGATGACCTGCACTGACGGACGCTTTACGCATTTTATCCAGATAAACATTCGCGAATGTCATCCCATTGTAGCGATAACGATCCCCTGTCTTGTTGGTCAGATACGGCTCAACGTTATACGTAGTCCAATCGCCAGGCTGCCGCGTTTGTGAACCATCCCAGACGGCCCACAAGCTAAACAAACCAAGATAGCCACTCACTGCAGGACCGTAGGTTTCTGCGGTGCTGTCCATGCGTTTTACGGTGGTTGCCAAGTTCAAATTTTTCTGCAATACATCAGCGACAGTCGTCAGCGTTGGGTACAACAATGGATGGGTGCCTTCGCCGTATTGCGAGGGCCATAAATGCCACAGATCAGGCTCATTATCTAATTCGTAACCTTTGACACCTTTAGCGCTTGACGCCGGGCCGAAATTTTTCATTAGAAAATTAATTTCTTCGTCGATATAAACGTTGCCATCATTGACCACCGGCGTCAGTGTTAAAGTGCCTGCACTCGCAGGTTTATCATTGACGATATTCACCCATCGGTTAACATCAATGTTCGATGCGCCAGGTGCACTCTGCCAGAGTTGCGCGCCATTGCATAAACCTGGCGGGTTGAGATTAACAATGTCTTTTGGTAACTTTCCTGCAGCGGGTAATTGCAATAAAGAATAAGTGCCTAAGCTGACGGATTGGCTATGAAAGGTTTTAATCGCTACGCCTGGGGCATAGTATGCCAAACCGACATTGTTATTCGGCGCACCAGCACCAGTGGCATAGCTGACCCCGGCATTCGATGAATTACACCAATCCATGCCAGAATTACTGACCCCATTTTCCCAGTTATAACTCGTCATATTGTTGCCACCCAGGCGCCTTGACGTCAGATTCAGCCCTTGCAAGTTGGCCTGTCCACCCTGATTATCCAAACCCGTACGACCAGTGCCATCGGCATAAGCGTTGTAACCATAGATGAGAGGGCTGATCGTGCTGCGCTGCGATTGGGTATCAATGCTAAATGTCACACTTTGTGCATGAGATACAGAAAATTCTGCAGATATGGCGCATATTGCGAGAACTTTAGCGAAGTTGGAAGGTCTCATCACATTCTCCTGTAACAGTCATTTAAACCAATTGCCAACACCAAATATTTCCACATGGAAATATTTTGATGGCGAATGATGTTTTAGGCTAATGCTTGCCGCATTTCAACAAATCTTACAATTTGGTAACACTTATTATTTTTTTGATGTGAAAATGATTATTTAAAGGCAAACTACAAATCATCTTTTCCCGTTTTAAAACTAAAGCCAACAACATATAAATTATTGAGACCAACTATGAAACTCACCCGTCTTGCCGCTCTGATGAGCCTCAGCTTTGGCCTGTGCCAATTGCCAGCCGCACACGCTAATAGTCAATCAGCTTATTATCGTTTTCCTGGCGTGCGCGCTGATACCGTGGTCTTTACTGCGGAGGGTGATTTATGGAAAGTGGGTGTAAATGGTGGTCAGGCACAACGACTAACGAGTCATCCGGCAGCGGAACTGTATCCGAGCATTTCTCAAGATGGACAATGGTTGGCTTTTTCCGCTGCCTACGAAGGTACGACCGAAGCCTATGTCATGCCGGTCGGCGGCGGCTTACCTAAACGTATTAGTTTTGAAAATGATGTTGTCAATGTCCTTGGCTGGACCGCACAGGGAGAAGTGCTCATCAGTACGCAAAACAGTACCGGGCCTGGCGCACATAAGATTATTGCTGCGATTAACCCACAAAACATGGCCAGACGGGTTTTCCCCGTGGCGGACGCGAACGAAGCAACGCTGGACGATAGCGGCAGATATTTGTATTTCACGCGCTTTGGTTTGCAAGTAACCAATGACAATGCCAAGCATTATCGCGGTGGCGCAACCGCACAAATATGGCGCTACGATTTACAAGGTACCTCGGAAGCGATCCATCTTTTTCCTCAAGACAAAAGCAACAACAAACGCCCAATGTGGTGGCAAGGACATCTATACTTTTTAAGCGATAGCGATGGTAGTTTCAATATCTGGACAGCTAATCCTGATGGAACTTCAGCAAAATCTTTGACTCATCAGCAAAAATGGGATATCCGCAACGCCGCACTCGGTGACGGTAAAATTGTGTACCAGTCTGGTGCTGACTTGCATTTATTCGACCTGACTACTCTGTCAGACAAAACCTTAAATATTCAACTCGTGTCAGACTTTGATCAGGTGCGTCAGCATCTGATCAAAAATCCACTTGAATATTTGACGTCGACTGATTTTTCTACGAAAGGTGATCATCTTATGATCACTGCACGTGGTCATGTAACGATTGCGGGTTTAGGGAAACAACGACGCATTGATTTACCGATTCCAGCGGATGCGCGGGCGCGTAGCGCCGTATTTTCAAGTGACCAAAAAAGCGTGTATGCCATTGTTGATACAACCGGTGAAAATGAAATCTGGAAATTCCCGGCAAATGGTATCGGTCAGCCTGAAATCCTGACTAAAGATGGCAGTGTTCACCGCTTCCATTTATTCCCATCACCAGACGGCAAATGGCTGGCACATACCGATAAGCGAGGACGTTTATGGTTATTAGATCTTGCCACCAAAGTCAATCATTTGATCGACGATGCAGGGAAAATTGGCATCCCAGAATACGACAACATTGTCTGGTCGCCAGATAGTCAAACCATCGCGATGGTGCGTCCGGATAGCAATGTGCAACGAAATCAAATTGGCCTGTATTCCATCGCAAATAAGCATCTGCAATTTGTGACGAGCGATCATTATGATTCGACTTCGCCAGTCTTTTCGAGTGATGGACATTGGCTCTATTTCTTATCTGATCGTAATTTTAAGGTAGTTAATAATGCACCTTGGGGAGACCGAAACCTCGGGCCACATTTTGACAAACGGACTGGCGTATTTGCTATTGCTTTACAAGATAAGTTACGTTTCCCATTTAAAGCAAACGACGAATTGCAAGCGTCAGCGATGCCAGAAAAAGAAAAGACAGAAGACAAAAAGGCAGATGCTACTGCCGCAGAAAAAGCGGCTAAACCTAAGCACCCAAGTATTGACTATAAGGGTTTAGCGCAACGCTTATATCAAGCACCCGTGGCACCAGGTAACTACCGACAATTAGCGAGCGATGACAAGCGTTTGTATTTATTTGAACAAGATGGTCAGGAGGAAAAAGGTACCGTAAAAACACTCGCCGTGAACAACGCTAATCCACAGCTTGAGGTATTTGCGAACGGTATTCGATCCTTCGATGTCGCTGCTGATAAAAAACACGTTTTATATCGTACCGCCGGTAGTGGGAACGGCGACTTTGTTATCGTCGATGCGGGAGCAAAAGCGCCAGCTGATATCAGTCAGGCCAAAGTGAGTATCAATGACTGGAGTTTCACTATTGATCCACGGCAGGAATGGCGTGAAATATTTAACGACGCCTGGCGCATGCACCGTGATTATTTTTATGATGAGAACATGCGTGGGGTCGATTGGAAAGCGGTGCGTCAACAATATGCGCCGCTGGTGGAACGTATTACTGATCGCGCCGAACTCAACGATGTTTTGGCACAGATGGCAAGTGAAGTTGGCGCACTGCATTCACAGTTCCGTCCAGGTGATATTCGTAAAGCGGCACCAGAAGGTACGCCAGCCTCTTTGGGCGCCGTTCTCAGCCGCACGCCTGATGGCGTCAGAATCGATCATATCTATCGGACGGAACCAGAACTGCCATCAGAAACGGGGCCACTTGCACAACCAGATGTTGATGTCAAAGAAGGCGATCAGATTGTCAGCGTCAATGGTCAGTCCGTCAACGCCGCCCGGGATATTTCTGATCTCCTCAATAATCAGACCGATAAACAAGTTCTTTTGCAAATCAAACGAGGCAAGCAGACACCGCATGAAGTGATCGTCACACCGATATCGATGAAAAAGCATGCGGACCTTCGCTATGCAGATTGGGAACAAAGTCGTAGTGAACGCGTCAATCAGGCTTCCAAGGGGAAAATCGGCTATTTGCATCTGCGCGCAATGGGTCCCGACGATATCAATGCGTTTGCCCGCGACTTTTATAGCAATATCAACCGTGATGGGCTCATCATTGATGTACGTCGTAATCGTGGTGGCAATATTGATAGCTGGATTATTGAAAAGCTTTTGCGTAAAGCCTGGGCATTTTGGGCAAGCCCGGTTTCTGTCCCATCAACGAATATGCAACAAACCTTCCGTGGGCATTTGGTGGTGCTCATCGATGAGCTGACCTATTCCGATGGTGAAACTTTTGCCGCCGGTATCAAAGCACTCAAGCTTGCTCCCTTAGTCGGACGGCGTACCGCCGGTGCCGGGGTATGGTTATCGGACAATAACTCACTGGCTGATAACGGCATGATCCGCGCTGCTGAAAATGCGCAATTCGGCTTCGATGGAAAATGGCTGGTTGAAGGTATCGGTGTCGCACCTGATGTTGAAGTAGAAAATTTGCCTCACGCAACATTTAGTGGCCAAGATCAACAGTTAGAAACAGCGCTCAAGTTACTTCAGGACAAATTACAAACTGAACCGATTCAAACGCTGACACCACAGGCATTTCCAAAACTTAAATAAGTTTAAAGATAAGTTTAAAGATAAGTTTAAAGATAAGTTTAAAGATAAGTTTAAAGATAAGCTTAAAAATAAGCATCAATTCAGATTATCACCAAATCCCCTGCGCAATTTGGCAGGGGATTTTTTTTGCTCTGTAAGTTCGTTGACCTGCTGATACACCGTCATTTAGAATCGTCTGCTATAGAATCAGTATGCGCTAAACTGAATAGTCGATTTACTAACGCTTTTGTCAATTTACTTCCCACTTTAAGAGCCACCATGCCATCTTCCGAGCCATCAGAACCATTGAAATCTGTACGTCAGAATGCATCCAATCACTTGGCAGGCATAGTCGGAACAGCGGTAATGTTAGCCTTACTGTATTTCGGACGCGATGTTTTGATTCCAATCACCTTGGCAATTTTGTTGAGTTTTTTGGTCGCACCAATGCTGCGCGCTATGCGAAAAATTGGCATCGGCTCGACCACTTCCGTGTGGGTTGCCGTACTTATCCTCAGTTTAGGTATCGCCGCTGCCGGTACCGTCATTGGCACGCAATTAGTGAGATTGGCAAGTAGCTTGCCGGAATATGAAGAAACCATTCACGACAAATTGGCGACCCTACGCGAATTAAGCAATGCGCAATTTGATTCATTGACCGGACACGCCGACAAAGTTTTTAACGAACTGACAAAAAAAGATCCGGTTGAAAAAACTGGCGCAGAAAAAATAAAATCCTCAGCTAGCAGTAATCTGGATGCACCGGTATTAGTTGAAATCCAGGAACCAGCACTGCGTCCGCTACAGTTATTACAAAAAATTATGGCATCGATCTGGCCTCCCATTGAAACGGCTGGGATTGTTTTGATGGTGTTAATCTTTGTTTTACTCGAACAAGAATCTTTGCGTGACCGCCTTATTAAACTCATTGGCAGCAACGATTTACGTGCAACTACCATTGCAGTGAATGATGCGGGAGAGCGCTTATCGCGTTTTTTCACGTCGCAATTTGCGGTCAATTTTGGTGTTGGTTTTCTGGTGTTTATTGGCTTATTGATTATCGGTTTGCCACATGCCATTTTGTTTGGCACGCTTGCCGCGATTCTACGTTTTGTCCCTTATGTTGGCGTCTGGCTGGCAGCCATTTTTGCGAGTCTGCTCGCCGCTGCAATTGAACCTGGCTGGAGCCTCGCCCTCATGACCCTGGCGATTTTCTTTTCAATCGAAATGATCGTTGCGCAGTTGGTCGAACCGCAATTGTATGGTCACTCTACTGGCTTATCGCCATTATCCGTTGTCATCGCTGCCATCTTCTGGAGCTGGATCTGGGGGCCAGTCGGCCTGGTAGTATCAACGCCACTAACCCTATGCCTGGTCGTTGCTGGACGCTATGTGCCGGCTTTACAAGTCCTGGAAACATTATTTGGTGAAGTAAGGGCACTTACGTTGGCACAAAATTTTTATCAACGTGCTTTGTCTGGCGACGCAACAGAAATCATCTCCGCCGCCAGAACCTATATGAAGAAAAAGTCATTTGCGAGTTATTGCGATACGGTATTGATGCCAGCACTGCATCTGGCGGGACACGATCTCGAAGAAGGGAAAATTCATCCAGATGAAAAATTACGCCTCGGTATCGCCGTGGGTACTGTCATTGAAAGTCTGGATGGAAAAACACATACGTGGAAAAAATCTGAACATGCGAGTTTTTTACAGGATATGTCCTTGGGGCGACATTTGCGCACGCAGCGTGAAAAAGTCATCGGGTTACGCCAAGGATCATTCGACGTTCCACCCGCCAGTGTGGTCCTTTGTATGGGACTCGGAGAAGCAGGAAATGAGTTGGCTGCAGAAATTTTGGTGCGCGTTTTACGCCACCACAATCTGGACGCACGTCACATTTCCCTTGCTGACTTTGCTGCACCACCACCTGAGGCCAAAGCAGAAAGTGTTTCCGTCGTTTGTGTGGTTAGTACATCACCCGCAAAAGAAGAAGAACAAAGTTCGCTATTACTGACCGATATACAGCACCGTTTTCCCTCCGTGCATCGTGTCCTGGTACTGTTACCAAGTCCCTATGAAAATGTTCATTCTCATAGCAATCACTCTCATAGCAGTCAGTCCCATAGCGGCCATCCAATTTCGATCGATGCATCGGACGAGGTTGCGCGGTCCTATGAAGCAACGTTGAACCTCTGCCTTATGCACATGCACAGCACTACGCCAATCGATGCAAACTGATTGTCGCTTATTTTTTTCGAGATAAGAGTGTGATTTCGATGGTTTATCCACACTCTTAACTTCGCTCTTATCGACGATCAATGCCAGATCCGACCACGTCTTTATATGCATGCCAGGTCGCATGCCCGATGACTGGCATCAGAACCAGAAATCCTACATTCCAGGTCAAAAAGCCAATCACCACACTAGCAACAATCAACAGCGCCCAAACAATGCTCGCAGGGACATTGATAAACAAAGAAACGCAACTAATAATCATCGCCGTAATGGCATCCGTATCGCGGTCTAACATCAATGGAATTGACACCCAGCTAATCGCAAATACAATGCTGGCAAACACAAAGCCAATACAGGCATAAACGAGCACAAACTCTAAATGATCAAGCGAAAAGAGTTGCTCTAGAAAACCATGCATGGTGGGCATGCCCTTGTTATAGAACAACGCAAAAATAACCAAAGATGCACGCGCCCAGACCATCAGGACGACTGCCAACACCAATGCCAACACGCCAATATTGCTCCAACGTCCGCGCATAGAAAAGACGCTCCCCAACAACCCTGAGCGAACGTTTTCTATACGCCGGCTAATATCGTATAAACCCAGAGCCAACAAAGGGCCAACTAATAAAAATCCACAACTTAATGCGGAAACGTATTCGGGTGCATTGTGTAAAACTAAGTTAAGTAAAAGCCCCATGGCAGCAAAACACGCGCCATAAAAAAAACTACTGCCACCAGAGCCGCGAAAATCACTCCAACCCAGACGTAGCCAAACCAAAGGTCGAAACATCCCAATCCGACGAATGGGTGGGAACGGAGACGCTGTATCGATAATCGTTTTTATATCAGGAGGTGCACTGTCACCGTCTCTACCTTGCGTCGAATCTGCCATCTTGTCTCCATTGTTTTTGTTGATGGAACCGTCATGAACGAGCAAACTGAAAAACCGTGGTTTGATACTAAGACAATGTTGGTTCGACTGGCAATTGATTTGCATCAAAATACATCAGTGACTAACGTTGCAGTGCAATATGAAAAATCAAGCTTACATCATTCGATTGCATCAAAGTTGAACCAAGAAAGCAACGAATGGCTAAGACCAGCTTACCCATCGTTCGCGATGGGTAAAGCTGAACTGGCGTCATTGTTGTGGTGAAAAACCGAAACAGAAACGGGGTAGCAAAAAGGGTCAGCCCACGAATAAACCGCGGGTCGGGTCCACTTAAGTGATGGTCAACGAGGACAATAAAGGCGATCAGTCGCTATAGGGCGTCGTCAACAAACCGATCATTGTCCGCATACCTATCAGGTAGTTTCCCATCCGAAAATTTTCATCATAAGTGTGTTGATTATTGTCGGAGTTGACCGTAGGTATCAGTACAAACGGGAGTTGCAGCGGCTCCACAATTTCATGCGTTGGCACCGTGGCTCCCATTGCACGAATAAAAACGGGTTCAGAGAGCGCGCCCATGCCCTGGTAAGCGCCGGATAACGCAGCCTGTGCCCACTTTCTGACAAGACTATTAAGATCTTGCCGCGCTGCTTCCGATGATGCGCATGAGGCCGTCACGGAAATGAGTTTGCGGAATTGTTGCCGTTGTTCATCGCTAGGTTCGCCCTGCACGATGGTGTAGCCTTGGTTCTGAATATGCGCTTGAATTAATTTGGTCAAATAGGCGGCATTGGCCTCGCGCGTGGTGCGCATTTCCAGTTCTGCAGTCACGTCACGCGGAATAATATTCGCAACGTTTTCGCCGATATTGCCTGCGGCGATACCGCGAATGTTAAGCGATGGATATTGCAAAGCCTCTTGATAGGTTGGCGCTACCTTTTCACCTTCGGCAATACCAACGCGCTTACGCAAAGCACCCTCGTAGTCACCAACCGCATGCAACAAAGCGACTTCATCGGCACTCAGATGGATGTTGCTGTAGTAGTTGGGAATTAAGACCCGACCGTCATCATCTTTCATCGATGCGAGTAGCCGCGCCATAGAAAACACGGGATTGGGCACATAGTTACCGTAATGACCGCTATGTAACGGCGATTTGGGACCGAATACCTTGAGACTCAGGCACGCATCACCACGATTTCCAAAAACCGCTGTGGGACGGCCACTTGGATGGGTCGCTGCATCATGAATCACCAGGACATCCGCCTTCAGTAGAGATTGATTGGCAGCAATAACAGCAGGCAAACCAGGCGATCCACTCTCTTCTTCACTATCAATGATGACTTTGATGTTCACCGCCGGTGCCACTTTCATGCGACTCATCAGGTCTAGTGCCGCCAAAAACATGGCTATGGGTGCTTTATCATCCGAGGAAGAGCGAGCAAACACGCGCAGTTCGGGATCGAAGTCGGGTCTGAGTAATGCGCTCATATCAACTTCCTGCCATTTACCATCAGCACCGCGCTTTTTGAGTACCGGTTTAAACGGATCGGGTTGTGCCCATTCTTTAGGCACAACGGGTTGTCCATCCATATGAAAATAAAATAAAACGGTTTTCAGATTGGACGACTTTGATCCACTGCGTTGAGCAAAAACCAAAGGTTTGCCATGATTGTCTAACTCTTGAGCCGCAAAGCCGCGTCGTTCGAAGGCACGCGTTAACCAATCGGCATTTTTCTGCATGTCTGCGGGGTTCTTCGGAATATTTGGAATCGCCAGCAATTCCAAGTATTCAGGGAAAGTAGCACTAGCGCTGAGACGCAATTGCTGCTCAGTCACCTCCGACGGGTATTGGGCATAAGAAAGATTGCATAGCCAAGCGCTTGAAAAGACGATACAAGTTTGCAAGGTCGACTTTATCAGTGCTAATGTGGGGTTTTTTGTTGTCATCATCGCGCTTACTCTAGTTTGATTAAATGGTTAAGAAAATCACAAAAGTTTCCAACAACGCCGCAGTGGACGCCATTATCTGATGCTACACAAACGTATTTTTACACTGCGCCAACACCTCAATGCTTTGAGCATGGTGCCAGAAATCGTTGTCGTCAGGGATTGAATCAAAACGGTCTATGCCTATAAAACCGTAAAACAACAAGTTGCGTTGACTTTTTAAATCGGAACCACATCGCTTATAGCAAGATTGTCCGCCGGTCATCGCTTGCGAGTGTCAATACCGACAACACTTATTGGTGACTTATTGGTGACTTATTGGTGACTTATTGGCTGATTAGTTTGTTGAAGAGTGAAGGTATAGTTCAAGTTTCCTTCGTGGAGATCCGACATAAAACCTGCACCAAATTTATTTTTCATTCTTTAACAATTTCAGGTCACTATTGCGCTTGTTTTGCACCAAAGGGCAATAGGCATCATTAACCACATCCCTATACTGATCAACTTAGAGTGCGTTTAGTGAAAACGAAGATTGCTTGTCATTGTTGAAATTTATTTAGGTCATTTTATGTTTGTTGTAAACATCATCTCCGCAAATCAGCCCGAAGTTGAGGCCTTAAAGCATGTGCTGACGTCACATTCTTTCGGGGTGAGATGTTTTAATAATTTAGATTGTTTGGATTTTCCCGTACCTGGAACAGCCGCTTGCGTATTGATTGAGCTCTCCGAGAAAGTGCTGGAAACGAAAAATTTCTATGAAAAAATGAAGCGGCTAAATCACCTGGTGCCCATCATCAACATAGCAGAACAACAATTTCTACGAAAACTACCAGACTATTTTTTTCACCAAGGTCTTTCCTTCGTTGATCACCCCGTGAACGGCATCGAATTACTTCCACGATTAGAGTTCTTCAGACGCTCCTATCATTCTAAATAACTCGCTACTGTCTATCGTTGACTCTTCCAAAAAGAGTAGACGCAACATTGATCGAGTGACAACTTGACACCCTGCGGCGTGATGTCGCCAATCAATGCGCACAATCCGATTGGACTTAAGATCTCAAGCATCTTTTTTGCGGCTATTCATGTAGGGCTTTTTCAATCCGGGTATCAGGGATCAACCAGATTAAAGCGGCGATCACATATAAAGCCATTGCGATCCAAGGCTCAACATAGGCGATCACCATCGCCATAAAATACATGACAGGAGAAATTTTACCTTTCAGGTCGTTTCCAACTGCCTTTTTGAGGACAGAATCAGGTCCCTGACTTCGAATAATCGCTTGTTGCAAAATATAATAAGCAATGGCCGACATCAAAAGGACTAAGCCATATAAAGCGGTTGGGTTAGACGTGAAATGATTTTCGCCGACCCACCCCGTGGCAAAGGGAATCAACGACAGCCAGAATAATAAGTGCAGATTAGCCCACAATATTCCGCCCGTCACACGTCTGCATGTGTGCAACATGTGATGATGATTATTCCAATAGATACCGACATAAATAAAGCTTAGTACGTAACTTAAAAATATTGGAAATAAAGGCAACAAGTCGCTGAGTTCAGTGCCGTGTGGCACCTTCATTTCCAACACCATAATCGTAATCAGAATAGCGATCACACCATCGCTAAATGCTTCCAAACGATTCGTATGCATACAATAAAACTTTCTTTCAATGATTCAGAGCATCATCCGATCAACGCTGAATTGTTTCAATAAACAGAAGCAAATTAAGACACATCTTTACTCAGGCTCAGTACATGTCCTTCGTGGGCGGCAATCTTACCCTCCAGCATCCCTAATACAACCTGATTCACAGCATCAGGTCCAGCACCGCTCACAACTTGAAGCCATGGCGTTGGTGCGTGCAATATTTCTTGCATCAGACTTTGCCATACCGCCGCGATCTTCGCCTGTAATCCCGCAGGACCCCAGTCGGCGAGACGTTTTTTGATTTGTGCCGGAGCGAAAAATAAACTAGGTTTAGCGCCGGGCAAATTCTGACCGCCACCCAACTCATCCCAATGTGTACCACCAACGGCACAGCTATACACCAAATTATCTTTGAAATGATGATGAAGTGTGCTTCGGATTGTTGCACTACCCGCCATATCCACATATACGCTGGCATCCGCGGCATCCAGTGTGGCGCACTGATCGTAGCTTAACACCTGATCATAAATACCCAGACTCTGAACAAATGGCGCATTGGCAGGCGAGGTTAAGCCAATAATTTGATAGTGACGATCAGGACGCTGACTCAATGCGAAAGCAAGACCGTAGGCGGTTTTACTTGAGGCACTGGAAAGGATAATGTTCTTCGCTGCAAAAAATTGATGTTCCTCAAGAAAATCATCAATCATTAATGAGGTAATAAACAAAGGACGCAATAACATCTGAATCGCTTCTGTATCCGGTTGGTAAGCTGGATCTGTGGTCGTCCGTAAATACTGATTATAAAGCGGGTGCATCTCCTGACGGTGAGCAACACTATCGACGAAGCCACTTCCATTGACCCGTCCTGGCGTCACCAGCAGATGACTTGCCATAGGATAGTAACCATAGAAGCGTTCTCCTGGCAGAATTCCTTCTACATTCGACAAAAGGACATCTGCAAATCCCCAGACTGGAATCATGCCCCATGCATATTCTGTCGGAAAAAAATTCCAATATTTCATTGCGCTACCGAACGCGGCATAAGTGACGTTATTGGACGTAAATGCAAAGTGATCAACCTTCAACAGAACTTGACCAGCATCAAGCGTCGAAGAATCTGGTAGTGCAAATTTTCTGATTTTTGTGTGGGTAAGCTGATCACGTTGAACGATAAATTCCAGGCCTTGATTTTCCATCTTTACATCCCGTCTATAAACGCCAGCAATAAAAGTAAATTGAATCTGTGCCGCACGTCAAACCACGACTGATCAGATCCAACAATGGGTATTCTTGCTAACAATAATACAATTATCGGCGCCATTAAAGCTATAAAAAAATTTAAGCGTTTCGCTAGGACTGTCAGCCATATCGATGTCAAGTCATCACTTGGTATTGACCGCTATTGATCGGATTTTGTTCGTCTTGGTTTGTCTGGCTAAAATAAGCTAAGGCGTTTACCCAACTGTAAAAAGAGTGTGCTCTGATTGAGTGCCCCTTTGCCATATCCCAGATAAAGGTCACCAATTTTGCTATCGACACCGATAAACGCGGTAGCACTTGGATGAAGTTGCTTGTACCATTTTTGATCGACGTCAGATGCAAACCAGGCGCCACCATACTCCAACACCACTCCAGCATAGGATTTACCAATGATACTGTCCGTTAAACGCCGCATGTATGCAGTCTCAGCATGTGCATATTCGTCCCCTAATAATTTCCCATAAGGATAAGCACCCATTGATTGGAACCCACCTAAAATGAATATAGTTGGCGAGCTTGACTTTGAACCACCGTCAGAAATTTTACCGCCTTCAAATCCAATATTAAAAATATCCGCCCCGCGCGCGAATGCCCATTTAGCAGTTCCAGATGTTTTTCGGTAGCTGTTATTAAATCCATTTTCTAACAATAAATTAAAATAAGTGCCACTATCAGGAAAAGTTGTTGAATTGAGAGTGTCGTGGGTAAATTGAACCTGGCTCCCAGATACCAACTCACTACCGATTGAACTTACACCAGTAAGATTCAAACCGATGGCATAATTGATGCCGTATTTACCTCTGAAAATTTTAAATTTGGCCTGGGTATTTTTACTAAAATTATAGTAAAAACCGACATCGCCGACAGTCTGTTTATAGTTAATCAAATAATCAATCACATCCGCATTTTTTGCCGCGAGTTGATCGTAAAGAGGTAAATAGTTAGAGTCATAAACGAGGTTTGCTGCGAAGTCGATTTGATTTGTTACTGGTTGAATTAAAGAGACTTCCAAAGCGCGTTCGCTACCAATCCTCGTGTCAACTCGCAATTCCAATCCACTATCGTTAAGCCAAGGATGTCTGTAACCTGCGCCCAAGAAATAACTATTGATCGTTCCAAAATTGGAATACAGTCCATAGCCAAATTTAAAAAAGTGCGGCCCATATTCTTTTTCAATGACGTTGACTTGCAAGTCAGTGGTGCCATCGGCGTTATCATTCAACACATAATTGATACCCTCAACATGCCCGCTGGTGTAGAGATTTTCTATATCAACAGCAAGTTGTTTTTGATCCATCGCTGTGTTGACCTGCTGATGAATATTTTGCCGAATATAGGCTTCGGGAATACGGCTATTCCCTTTTATGATAATTTGATGAATGGGTTTAACTTCGGCGATCAATGGTCGTGAAGGGTATTTTTTATCGTAGTCCTTCGCATCAATTGCCTCGGTCATTTTTAATTGCTCAAATTGACTTTCTTTGACGGCGACCGCATCCCTGCCACGCAGGATAACCTCGTCTGCGCGGTTGAAATCGGCAAACTGAATATCCGCAACTTTAGGGGTAACGAGAATATCGCGATTGCTCAGAAGTTTCAGATTACGGACTTCATTTTGATGCACCAAAATATCCAGCATTTGATTGGCTGCTTCAATGGGGCCATTTATTTTTACCTGTTTAGATAAATCTTTTTGTCCTAAAAACGAAGCAACAATAATATCGTTTGGATTTTCTTGCTTGGCAACTTCAATCGCGATATTACCGACTAAACCACCATCTACATAGGTTTCACCTTCAATGTCAAAAGGTGAAAACACGGTTGGTGCCGCCATGCTGGCGCGTATAACAAACGGCAGATTACCCTCTTTAAATACCGTCATTTCTCCGTCACGCAAACGCGTTGCAACGGCGCGAAAGGGTATCTTTAAATGATCAAAATCACTATTGCCAGGCAAGAATGCAAGCTCTCGCTGTAATAAGGCCAAAAAACGCTGCCCATCAGATAAACCACTAGCAGTCGAGAAGGCGCCATCTTTTAGGCCTATTTCCAGACTAATAGGATAACGCTGTTGATATTCTTTAATGAGATTGGGTTGTTCTTGACGACTCACCTGGTCTAAGGCCACGGTGGTTGGATCGACTTGTTGGATAATATTTTTTATTTGCTCTACTGTCAGGCCACCTGCATATAGCCCCCCGATAACGGCGCCCATTGATGTGCCGATGATTTTTTTGACTGGAACATGGTCTTGTTCTAAGCGGTGCAGGACTGCTAAGTGCGCAAATCCTTTTGCACCACCACCTGCTAACACAACGACGACACCGTGATCTTGGGCCGACCGTTCAATATGAGATTCATCATTGCCAATAGTCGTAGCAATGACCTGTGTGCAGATGAAAAATAAATACAGCGCGAAGGCATATTTTTTAAACATGATGGCTAAGATAGTTCATATTTATATGGTTTGATCATCAGCAACTGATGAGGCTTACGTTGATACTGCTTACCTTGATAGCGCTTCTGTTGATGGTGCTTCTGTTGATGGTGCTTATGTCTTTGTTGCAAAAACGTTTTTTTCCAACCTTGTGCCGGCTAAAACTAAGATCTCTGAAACGATTTCCGATGTGCCATTTTCGATATCAGCAATCCAGAAGAATACCTCTGTGTTGCAAATATTCTCATAAATGGAAGTCACTTCAACGCCAATTTTTCCATCCTTGAGAATGCGAGGTTGTTCCTGAAGAATCTGGATAATGGTTGTTTTAAAAATCTCAAAATGTCCAAAGGAAGAAAGTTGCACCGGGAATTTTACACAGTGTTTGTTGTCAGTGAGCGTCAAATTCTGAAAACTGGTATCAGTAAGCTGTGAGTTGGGAATAATACTTTCGATACCACTACCTTCCAACACAACTATATGTTGGCTTCTCACGGAGACGACCTTGCCAGCGATATTACCGATCCGAATTTGATCATCTTTTCTAACGATTCCTTCAATGAGGACATTGATACCACTCAAAAAATTGATCACTATTTTTTGCAAACCAAAGCCCAGACCAATACCTAGAGCAGAAGTAAAGGTAGCGATACTCGAACTGGTGAGTCCACTGTTGGTGAGGATAGAAAAGCTACTAATAACAAATAAAATAATATTGATTATGCGAATAATCAGCTCACCAACATTAGATTTAAGGTTGCCGTTATTGACTTGCTTATTGATTGCAATAGAAACGAGTCGACTAAATTGGCCAACAGCAGCGAAGAGAATTAATGCTAATGCCAGAATACTTAATACTTTTCCAAGGTTGATCGTTTGGATACCAATATTAAATGAAATACTATCTTCCCAGGCGATGAGTGGAATATACAAACCAAAAAAAGACAGCACGATAGAACAGAGAAAAAACCACTCCACGATCTTCAGTGATAAACGTAACAAGTCATTTGGCCGCATTGCAATGATAAATAGCCAGGCGAAAAATCTCACCATTAATAGTAGCGCACCACCAATCGTAAAGTAGTGGATAAACATGTATTTCTCATTCACTTTTAATGCAGTGAATAAGGTAAGAAATGCCCCAAGTAAGACGACAACAAGTATCCATCCAGCGACGGAGCGCATGAATGATGCAAACAAGGAATTGTTATTTTTTTCTGTCAAAATTCTGGCGCGAATTTTTCGAATAGTGAGAATGCCACCAACCAAAATAAGCAAACAAGAAACGAGCTGTATGAACAGACTATGAATACTTAGCTGAGTGAACGCTTCATAAAAAGCTGAATGAAAAAAACCATTCTCGTCAAAGGCAGGGTTATCAGTGAAAATCGGGACATTATCATCGACGTTCGCCGGTGCTGTGAGAATAGCTTGATTAGGCATAGTAGTGTTTTTATCGTATGCGTCCGACAGATCCACCTAAACAATCAGTGATTTGACGAATTCAATCGCAACGGCAGCAATTCATCAATACGATTATTTTTACAGGTAGGGAGTTTTTCCAACGTATCTTTAAGCCAAGCG
>NZ_JBMPPH010000041.1:0-39396 GCF_049340285.1 Undibacterium sp. SXout20W
ATGGGCGATGAACAGCTTAAATCATCGTCCCAGAAAATGTCTCGGCTTCAAAACGCCGCACCAAGTATTTATGAAGCAGTTACAATCGCATCAACATGTGGTTGCACTTCGAAATTGAATCCGCCTATATCTATTACGGGAATAAACGAATAAAGCAAGGTAAAAAAAATGAGGGCATAGGTCGAGATGCTCGCGTATTTTTGCATCTGGCCGAAAGCCAAAAACTTTATATACAAAGGTGAAATATATTGGTGTGATAGTGCCCCCAATAAAAAAAACGCCAATTCTGTCGGAAAAAACCGGTATGTCCAGGGGTCATGTTCGCCTAAGCCTATATAGAGCAGATAAACCCTTACGCAGAGAGACAGAGCCAATAACATCAGCATAGTGCGTTTTTCCCGCAGAATGAATGGCGCAATAAGATAGAAGCTAAGCTCGACACCTAAGGTCCAAGCTTGTGGCACAAGCAGTGCTGGAAAGAGCACTATTTCGCTCTTCGAAAAATCAGTGGAAAAAACCAGTTGGTGCGCCTCTACCCCAACAAACATCAACCAATCCTGACAAAACAAAACAATATTGGCGAAAATCAGTAGTAAATTTGCGGCGATTGGCGCCTCTCGGTAAATCTTAAAAAATCGACGTCTTTACCCATCCAAAAACCAAACATCAATGTCGCCAGCGTCATCAGAGCAACCACAAAATAGACAGGATAGAGGCGTAAAAATCGATTGATATAAAAAGTCTTCATCCTCAGATATGCTCTCTGTTCAATTAAGACAAATGAAATTAAAAAGCCGGAAATCATGTAGAACAGTTGAACCGCATTGCGTCCACCAACAAGCAAAAAACCATAACAATGTGCGAACACAACGGCAATTGCAAACAAAGTTCTTAATGTTCCCATGTTCCTCTCTCATTCAATAAAGCAAATCGTAATTTGCCAGTTTTCGATACCATTTCGGCCAAGTCAAATGTCCTTGCAATACATAACGCAGACTGGCCTGTTATCGGTAAATTTTAGAATTTTCGCCATTCAAAACTCTGGCAAGTTCATTTCCGATGTAGCGTGACCCTTCAACCGATAAATGATCCCTATCACCATAAGCAACAGCACCATTTACTCTTGCACGACACCAGTTTTGATCACACAAATAAGCAGCCGCATCAAATACTTTGACTTTAGGATAATCTTTAAGTACAGACTCAACCAAACCGCGATACGCACTAAAGCGTGTTCGATAATCAGCCGCCGGTACAGCGCAATTTTCTTTTTTACTTGATAAACTCAAGGGTCTGACGCAGAGATAAGGATCGAAATCCAAATCTGGTATATCAAGAAAGAAAATGATTTCTTTTTTAGTACCATAAAACTGATCCAAAGTCTTACGCAAGCCAATTTCCCATACCCTCTTTCGGTCAGTGATAGTAGGGTCGCTAATTAAAGCAAAAACGTTGTGATCATCCGTATCAAATGAGCTCGGGGCACGCGAAGCTAATACGACGGTATCAATTGTTTTTTCTTGTGCCACAAATTTGGTTGCCTGTATTCCTCCACGGTAGACGTCCATCTCAAACGTGTTCCCGATAGGATAAGTGGCGACATCAACAAAAAGCCTGCCACCCAAATTAACCACGCCGCGCTCATCATTTTTGAGCGCTTCTGCGACACCATAAAACAGCATAGAAGCATGAGAGTCTCCGATGATCGCGATGGATGGTTGCTCGCTGGTTAGTTTGCAATACCGGATAAAACCTGTGAGTCCATATTTTTTCATGCACTGCGAGTGCATTATGGGATCATCACCCTCGATTTGCTCAATACGAGATAAAAACTGCCTCTGCGGAAAACCGTCTTTTTTATAAATGAGCGTTCCACCAAAAAAATAATGCTCATCAAAACCGATAACAACTTTATTTTAGAAAAAGGTAGCGATTTAAATCGAAATGGCACCTCAATAAACTTATATGTCAGCCATGCGAGAGCAATAGAAATCAAAATCCCATACAGTCTGAAGCTGACTGAAGGTGTATCTCCACAAAGAATTCGTAAGAAAGAAAAAATTGGCCAGTGCCATAAATAGAGTGGGAAGCTGATAGCTCCGATAAAAATAGCAATTCGATTTGAAAATAAAAGTCTTTGAGACGGCGAGCGGGATCCCGCAAAAATCAATATAGCTGAGGCTAATACTGGTAATGCCGCCCACCAACCGGGAAATCCATTTTCTTTGTTGATACAAAAAATAGAAAAAACAAGTATTCCAACACCACAAAAAGAAACCAATTTGGATTGAAAATCAGTCAAATTTCGGTTCCGGACATGCGGCTGTAAAGAGGCATATGCCAAGAGACTTCCCGCAGATAGCTCCCAAAACCGCGTTATGGGCGAATAAAAAGCAGCGACAACGTTGACGTTCGTCTCAAAGACATTAAGGACAAATGATGCGATGAATAGAAGAACTATTACCGATGCAACGCTAAACTTTTTTCTCGAGACAAACCACATGAGTAGTGGCCACACAATATAAAACTGTTCCTCGACGCCTAAGCTCCATAAATGCAAGAGCGGTTTTAGCTCGGAATCACGATCAAAATACCCACTTTCACGCCACAAAGTAAAGTTGGAAATAAACCCTACTCCCGACAACGCGTGTTTCCCCAATTGTTTAAATTCATCCGCCAGCAACACATACCAGCCAAACACTAAAGAAATAAAAAGAATCAGAATTAAAGCCGGAAAAATTCTCAAAATACGTCGTGTATAAAAATCTCTGAAACTCAATGTCCCCTGTTCAAGATTTCCAAAAATAATGCTCGATATCAGGAAACCAGAGATAACAAAGAACACATCAACGCCAACAAAACCGCCCTGAAAAAATGTCGGAAAGGCGTGATAAAGCACCACAGACAGTACGGCAAATGCTCTTAATCCATCGATATCAGGACGATATTTAGGATGAAAGAAATGTGGATTGATCATATTTTGAAATCGTTGCATGCATCAACGCAATGGTAATCATGATGACTAGGCTGCTTTATAAAGGTCTCGTTAAAGTGTATTCATAGCAAAAAATAACAACGAGAAAAAAGGCCTGAACCTTGATCAATCCGCAGATTGAACAGAGAACAGACCTTGCTACATTCGCACTCGATTCGAAAAAAAATTGAATCGGCAGATTGAATCAGGTTTTTACGAAAATTTTAAATATGCTTTTAATTGACGCCATTTTTCAATTTGCTCTGGTGATTTCGGTTGGTTCATTGCTTCGCCGACAAATGCTGCGATTAATGCCAAAACCAAACCAATAAACGCTGCCGCGATCGTAATCAAAGCACGTTGAGGTTTAAATTTACGCTCTGGCTCGACCGCTTTATCCAAAACCTGAATCAGCGGTATGGCCTTCGCCTCATCCAATCTGGCAACTTCGTATTGCTTAGCAAGTAATTCATACAGCATCTGGTAGTACTTCACGTCACGTAATAACTGAACGTTGTTGATACCAGTTTCTTTTTGCTTTCCGGCGTTTGCTGGATCGCTATTCTGAGCAACGGTGGCAGCCCCAAAATTTGTAGCAGCACCATTTTCCAATTTTGCAAGCTCGTCCTGCATTCCTAGCAATTCCTGATTCGCCCTTTTGTATTCGGTATTATTTGGAGTTACAAACGCCTGCATTGCTTTTAGTTGGATTTGCTTAGCCGAAATGTTAGCGCGCAGGCGTGTTACCGTCTCCAACACAGCTTTACTCTGCGCATCAACACTTTGGATACCTTTACTATCAATGCCAGTTGAAAGAGCTGACTCAGCAGAGACCATCTTATCTCGTACAAGTTCCAGTTGCTTCTCATAAAACACCCGCCGTTGCGAAGCTTCAGTCAACGCAAACTTACTGGTTAAAACGATCAACTCCTCAACATAAGCATTCGCCATTTTTGCTGCGAAGACTGGATCTTTGTCAATGAACTCGATAGATATCAAACCGTCCTTACCTGCAGCAATGATCGTACTTCCCTCGAGTATTTTTCTCGTGGTCTCCATGAACGGAGCGTCATATTTTTTCTGCAAATCAAATCGCTGAATAATCTTATCTGTAAGAGCCCGACTTTTTAGTAATGAAATATATAAATCATTCGGATTCTTAATTCCAAGGGCAGATCCAGCACCGCCGGCCAGCCCACCTAATTGACTTAACATTGCTGAAGCAGTGGATTGACTCTGTTGGGGCGGCAAAATCTTTGTATCTGCCTTATAACTCTTAGGCAAGACCAGACTAATGATTAAGCCAATAATTCCAAAGGCGAGGGGATAGATAAGAATCTTTTTCTTATGTTTTGCCAGAGTCAGAAAAATGTCCATCATACTGATACCATCTTCATCTTCATCTTCATTTTCATTTTCATGAATTTGAGCCTGTTGTTCTTGATTGAATGATGTCATGCTTATTGTCTCAAACTCTTAATTGCTGCTGCTGTAATACCAAATCCCGAAAGAATTTGCGCCCAATCTTTTAAGCCGTTAGTAAAGGTCTTATAGGCAGACTCTTTATTCAACTTTTCAGGAACAACAATGCTGTCACCCGGCATTAGTTCTGCAGAATTACCACTGGAGAACCACCCGCGTCCAGTAGACGACAAGACCGTACCATTTGCGCGTAATACAAAGACGTTTTCTAAGTCAGCTTCTGATGTTGGGCCGGCATCCGCTAAGTATTTACCGACCGAACCACCTTTGCGCCAAATCATTGATGATTCTTGATTCACCGCACCAAATACATGTACAAAATCAGGACGACTAGGCACAACCAAATGATCACCGTTTTCTAATTTAAGCACAGGCAATGTGTCGAAGTTTTCGTCATTTGCCGCCAGCCCAAACGAAATACGTCCGGTTGCTTTGAGCTCATGCATTTTTGCGATCGCTTGCGCACTTGCTTCTTGTGCTGCCTTCAATTTAGCCGCAATTGCAGCAGGATCTTGGCCGCCACTATCATTTGCTGCTGCCTTCGCATTTTCAGAGCGCATTTGGGATTCCAAACGGCGCACTGCTTTTTCAAGATTGGCTTGTTGTTCTTTACGAACCTGCTCACGATAAAACTCTGTGCCAAACAAATAAGCGTTGGTTGTTGTACCACCAGCCTTTGCAATCAGACTTTGTAAAGTTTCGCCAGGTGACATTTGATAGACACCAGGCACATTGACTTCACCTTCTACACGAGCAAATACCTTACGCTTAGCGATCGGCACTTGAATATCGTTTTGTGAGAACACCGTCACTGAATCGCCAGGCTGCAACAAAACATTATCCGAATTAGCCGGATCTTCCATTGCTTTACCCAGGTTGAATGGGATAAGGCTGACATTCAAGGTATCACGATCAACGCGCTCTATCACGGCGTAATCCCAATTTACATCATCAATCAGGTTACCAATACGGGATGAAATCGAGCTGGTGTCATTCAATCTGAAACGGGTATTATCGCCAAATGCAGGGGACGTATCGCCGTCAGCTTCTTTGCCCTCATAATTTTGACGTTCAATAGACGCCCTCGTCATCAACGCTTCACGATTTGGAATCAAATCACGAATCCGCATACCGGCTTTAAAAGGCACACGCAATTGTTGGCCAACGTTGCCGCGCAAACTAACCGCGTTAGAAAATTCTGGCGTGATTGAAGCAACTGTCAACACGTCACCATTTTTCAGTGTCTTAGCCAACCCCACCTTATTGAGAGCGAAATCCTCAACGCTACGTGGTTGGGATTTGCCCGGTTCAATACGCTCTAAAAATGCACGACGTGGATCTGCAATTACAGGTAAGCCTCCTGCCACTTCCAGCATGCTTGAGAGCGTCTCGTTTGCTGATTTCAATTCATAAACAGCAGGCACATTCACTTTGCCCATCAATGCCACATGACCAAATGCAGGTGGAATATAAATCGTGTCACCATCCTGCAATTTCACGTCATTACTTTTATCACCTTTAGCGAGAAACGTGTACATATCCAGACTACCAACGACCTTGCCGTTACGTTTTACCTGGACATTACGCATAGAACCCGTCGCGCTTGGACCTCCGCTCGCCAGCAACGCTGTTACTAGGGTAGAAAAACCTGACACGGTATAAGAGCCAGGTTTATTCGCCTGACCAACCACATAGACTGTAATGGCACGCAAACGACCAAACGTCACACTCACCGCCACATCACGGTATAACTTTGCGACGGATGATTTAATCACAGCGTCAGCATCACCAGCTTTGACGCCTGCCAAAGTCACAGACCCTATCGTTGGAATATTAATGACGCCGTTTCTATCAACTGTTGCGCGGTAGTCTATATCCACACTACCCC
This sequence comes from Undibacterium sp. SXout20W, assembly GCF_049340285.1. Classification (NCBI taxonomy): domain Bacteria; kingdom Pseudomonadati; phylum Pseudomonadota; class Betaproteobacteria; order Burkholderiales; family Oxalobacteraceae; genus Undibacterium; species Undibacterium sp. SXout20W. The sequence goes on from NZ_JBMPPH010000041.1 coordinate 6,345, forward strand.
AGGCATGAACCAACACTTCATCACCAGGACCCAAGATATATTCAGACGGCACTGGCGTATTTTGCAATGGGGCAAAACTAGATGGCGTATTTGAAAAAAATTCGCTACCAAAAACGGCCAAGTTTTTGCCAGTCGCGTACTTAATAAAATTTTGAAATTCGCTCGGTTCTACTTTTTTTGGAGGAACGGGACGAATTACTTGGCTGGGATCATCTCCCTCTGGCCGATTTTGTCCTAGAGAACCAGGCTGATTAGAGATTTTTAACGACCGAGTTAATCCGGTCGAATTGCCCATGTAATCTGCGGTTGCTTTAGCATCCGAATTACTTTGAGGATCAGTTTGCTGTGCAAATGTAGCACTAGCTGCAAAAATAGCGAGAATTGGGAGCGTACTCTTCATTGTTCGATGCATAGGTAAGTACTTTTAAAGAGAGTAAAAATAAAAAAAATCAGCTACGGAATTTGTATAACAAAATAAAGGCACCGAACCTTGTCGGTGCCCATACACGCCCATTCGATTTCAAGACATCAAATTTCTGATGTCACCCGTTCTTTTTCGACAGCACATGCTTTGCTATCACCAACGGTCATCCAGCGCCAAATTTTAAAATGCACAATCATGGCATAAAATGTGCGGCAACACAAAATAAACACACACATAAAAAACAAAATCATCGGTGTGTTTGACCAGCACAAGGCAGCGGGAATAATTGAAAATGCTGCCAAACCCCACAAATAAGGTGCAGTCAACGAGTTACGTCTGATCATGTGCTCTGCTTCTTTAGAACCTTTCATGTGACGCACCATGCGCTTATACACCAGAGAGTGCAGATGAATTGCGTCCGGCAAACCGCGAATTACCTTTCGGCGATAAATGGAAAATACCGTTTCCCAGACTGGATAACTGACCAGAAGCAAGGAAAACCAAGGCGAAACCGATGAATTGCATGACCGAGCATCACACAAATCTCGGCCACCATAAAGTCCCATAAGTAAGCTCCGCCATCTCCCGCAAAAATAGTTCCTTTTGGATAGAGTTCCAAAAAAGAAATCCGATAGTCGCTCCAATTAGCGCAATACACTGTCCGATCAGAAAAGTATCGTGTACTTGATAGCTAACGTAAGTAAGCGCTGTCAAAATCATCAAGACGATGCCACCCGCAAGACCATTGAAGCCATCAATAATATTCGTCGCATGGGTAATCCCACCCACCGCAAGCATAATCATGATCGCATTCAAAAAAACATATGTGGTCACTAAATGATCAAATAACGGGACTCCAAGCCTCACTAATTTCGAGTCAAGTAACCACATGCCTAGCAATGCAGCGAAAAAGGCAGCTAGTAAGCGTTTTAATGGGCTGACCTTTTTCGTAAGATCCTCTGCAATATCAGCAAGCCATACAGGAAGAATAGCCAAAATCATCGGCAAACTATCAATTTTCCACTCACCAAAATACAAAATTAACATACCAACCAGTACCCCACCAAAAATAGGAACACCACCTATCCGGGGCGTTGCACCGTGGTGCATTTTTTGTGGTCATGAGCCTACGTGGTCAGTAGTAACATGCTGGTGGGTATGTTTAAAAACAATAAGTCCAAAGCATAGCAACCAAGAAAAAACAATGGAAGATGACAGCACTTTAATCATAGAAATCTTCTTTTACTTTAATACTTAACATCAAAGGTTAAATTCAATTACACATTTAATCCAAAATGTTTGTAATTACGTCTAACATCTTATTTAGAGCAACATGACCCAACAAAAAATAAGCGATCCGATAACTATCAGAACTAAATGGAATTGCAGAAAAAAGAACTTCACAACTCAAATATCTGATGTAACTGGTAATGCATTGCAGCCTAGCGCCTTGTTGACAATTTATTCAAATCAAAAAAGGACATTGAAGGCTCATGGATCTGACGATAATTCATCTATGCATTACCAAAAAAATTAAGCATTTTCCAATTTGAATATCCCATATTTCATCTTATTTGCTGCCCATATCATTTCAAAACTCAACCACATTGTGGGTACAAACCACAAAATATCTGAATAAAAAATTAATATTGACAATACAATACTTATTGTAAGGCATTTATTCAGCAATAAATTTGCTTTCGAAACACCGGCCCGTCGTAAAGTGCGCCTGACAACATTAAAATAAATTACCAAAATAACAATAGACAACAAAGAAAGCTGAGAAATAAAAGCAAACAACCCAGAATTAATCTCCCCCAGCCCAGGCGCTGTTCTCAAAGAACTGCCGCTGTATCCGATGCCCAAGGGAAAAGTGCTCAAGTATTCAATGAACAAACCAATACTTCTTCCACCGCCAGAACTCTCATCACCATTAATAGCAATACTGTATATTTTATCAACTATTCCATTGAAAACTTCCCAATAATTGATTAACAGCGCACATACTAGCGCAAACATAAAGGTGAGACCCAAAATAGCCTTTGCACCGCTTATCCGACTCCGAAATTTAATCAACGCTAGCACACAGAAAACAACAAAGAACACTTGGCTGGAAGCGGAAATATTGATCAAAGTAACAAAACAAAGCAGCACAAATGGTAATTTCCAACGATATTTCAGTAAGGTATATAAAAAAAATGGAAACAAAGGCGCCATAAACTTGCCAAAATGTCCGCGTTCAATCGAGACAGAACCAAATGATGGTACCCCAACAAATCCCGCATCAATATATGTGCCATAGGGTAAGGTTCCGCTTAACAAAACCAGTCCTTGCCATAAATAAATCAATAAAGCAAATACGCCCACGGAAACCAAACCCTTAACTAGAAAGTCAAGGTTTGGGGGAGTTAAAAACTGACCAATAATTAAAATATTACCCGCCAATACTGCAATCTTGGCGGTTACAGATATCCTCGTAATTAAAGCGCCAGGCGCTTCATTAATTTCTGGATAAATCAAAGAAACAAAAAAATTATGAAAAACACAAATAACAAACACAAGAATTAGGGAGTTAAAAATAGGACTAGTCTTACTCTCTTTTAAAAAATCAACTTTCCCCGAAACTAAAGCCACCAAAATAGCCAACACACCGAACACTTCGCCAATTTTTAAACTAGCTATATCAAACGCTGGGTTAGTATAAAGCGTAAAGAAAAAATATAAGGAAGAAAATCGAAATTCAATAGGCAATTTCTTGTTTCGAAAAACAATAATTGCTACCAGGATAAAGAATATCCAACTAAAAGTGAAATGTACGCCCTGGAGTTGACTCCAATATCCATCAAAAATGAATTCAAAAAGACTCACAAATGGATAGCGATTTTCCTCTAAATTATCTAGCATTAATAATATATTTCATGAATGTGTGAGACCAACAAAGTCAACTTTCAATAATTGCAATTAAAAACTCATTGTAAATGTCTATTTTAGAAACGTAAGTTCTTAGCGTTTTACAAATTGCACTACTTTACTAAGATTTTTCCAGGCAATGGCAAGCACCCCGCCAATTCGATTTCTTTTCATTACCAAATAATCCTCTTTGGTCTTCATCCAAATTGACTTCAATGAGCGGTTACTGATCCCACCAACTCGCATACGAACTAAAAGTTCAGGGATATATGCAACCTTAATTTTATTTGTGCCTAAAAAACGCAAAACAGTATCATAGTCTGCTGCAATCCGGTAGCGAGTATCAAAACCGCCCAATTGTTCATACACCGAGCGACGGACATAAAAAGTCGGATGCGGAGGCATCCAACCATAGGACAAAGCACCCTGGCTAAAGGCACCAGAGCGCCAATATCTGACGACCTGCTTAATATCCTCGTGTTTCACATAAACCAAATCGCCATATACCGCGTCGACCTCAGCATCTTCAAATGCACGAGCGACTTTCTCGAGCACATGCGTGTCTTGATAAAGGTCATCTGAGTGTAAAAAACCAACAATGTCACCTGTTGATTCTTTGATACCTTTGTTAAGAGCATCGTAAATACCACGATCTTTTTCGCTAATCAATTTACCCAAACGAGGTCTGAACGATTCCAGAATAGCGAGCGTCCCGTCCGTTGATGCCCCATCAATAACGACAGATTCAACCTCTGGATACGACTGAGACAGTACTGATTCTATTGCTTGGGCAATTGTTTTCTGGCAGTTATAGACTGCCGTAATTACAGAAATTTTTACCATTTATTATTCTCAATCATTAACTTAAACTTCGATATATTGCGAGGGTCTGTTGGTGTGTTTTGTCCCACGAATAGTTTTGAGCAACTGCAAGTCCTCTAGCAATAAATGCGGCTCGCTCAGCTGACCTGGTAGAATTGACTGCCTCAGAGACTAGCTTAGGATCAGATTCGGGAACAAGTAATAATGCGTCTTTACCAACTTCCGTGACTGCTTTGCAGTCAATACTAACAACCGGGCATCCAGCTCGCATCGCCTCAACAACCGGAATACCAAATCCTTCATATTTTGATGGATAAACCAGACATACAGCTTGGTTATATAGTAGATTGAGTGCTACATCGTCGACAAAACCCATATGCCTTACGCGATTTTTCACATCGCTAGTGATACCATCAAATTCAGCCGCCTCAAACGCGCCGCCTCCGACACAACGTAACTCCATATCAGGTAAAAAACTCATAGTTTGCAACACCAATTGAAAATTTTTGTACCCAGCGCGCTGTCCTACAAATAGGATAAATGGCTTAGGTATATTTTTTTGATCCAAAACATGAAAATGATCAGACACGCCATTATGAACAACGTAAATCTCTTGCCCAGGCGCTTCTCCTACAAATTCCAGCAAATCATCCTTGGTTGCCTGAGAAATACAGATTATCGCTTGCGCTGATCTTATTGCCGCATTTTTTTGCATCGAATGAACCCACTTTTTCGCACCCGAAGCATAACGCTCATAGACAAAATCATGTACCGTCACGACAGTAGGAACCGACAAACTTGGCTTACGATAATAGCTAGAATGAAAAACAGATATATCATCGTTAATCAAACAAGAACGGTAACGCTCCAAGGTCCTATGCTGTTGGGAGTGAAGGCTTACTGGTGCTCCAAATTCTGCACGTTCTCCGACTTGGTTTTCACAAAACAAAGTGGTCTCGACATCTTGTGAAATCAAGTAGTTTATTAACTCCCTGAAATAAACAGTGATTCCACCGTTTTTCTGCAGTGAAAAAATAATCGCGTCCAAACCTAGCATCTTCAAACTCTCTTTACCTTTGACAAACCACTAACCAATCAACTTTGATGACCGGAGACCCAAACAGTCGACGCACGATTAATAAAAGAATGAGCCTAATTATTTCTTCGCAGCATTTGTGACGATGTCTACATATCGCTTCCCAAACATAGAGAGACGCTCCAGATAATTTGAAGAAATTACTTCTTCTGACGCATATTCTGCTTGCTGCTGCACTCTTTCGTTGAGTAAATCAGCTAAAGCTTCAGGATCATCAACGTCAAAAAATGCCCCAACCTGTGCAGCCTGCTCTTTATGGACGCTAATGTTTGATAACAATAACTTCTGATGAAATGTTTTTGCCTCTTCAACGGTGGTGCTCCAACCTTCAAACTTAGACGGATTAATGACCGCAGAGGCATAGCGCATCAAGGATTGCAGATCTGAATAGGGAATCATCCCTAGTACTTTAAAAAGTCCAGAAACACCACGTTGCTCGCAATAGTCCATGAGTCGCTGAAAATATTCAGGCTTGCGTCCATCAAAGGTTTTGCCAGAGCATGCGACCGTTACTTCTATACCTTCTTCTTTTAAGATAGCCAGAGCGTCTATGACCAAGCGGTGATTTTTGTTACTCCAAAATTGATTGGGTAAATAAAAATATTTTTCAGGCAGATCATACTTTTTGCGGATAGTTTCCCGGGGCTGAATCCTGGCAAAATCAACCGGATTTGAAACGAATTGCAAGACGTGTTTGGGTATTTGACACCAAGGAGCAAAGTTGTATAAATCTTTCAATGCATCGTTACTGCTGACAATAATTCCATCTGCGTTTTTACATGCGGAACGATAGCGTTGTTCTGCCCATTTGATGTGCTTTGGCTCCCAATATTCTGGTAAATGCATGAACTGAAAATCATAAAGCCAGGGTAGGCATTTGATCGGAGAGTTACGACCAAGATGTCCAGAGTGTGAAAGAATATCTATATGATGCTTGCCTAGAAGTTGCTTCAACAAGGGATCTGAATCAAGTTTTCTGATCGTGAATTGGCGCAATAACCATAGAGGATGCATGCGATCCATCAGAGGCGTACGAATGACCTCCAACTCAGGGAACTCTTCTGGCAACGATGTGACAGTTTTTTTTCCGGTGACAAAAACGAGCTTAATTCCTGCGTCTTCAATATGTCGCAAAGCACCGAAAAGACTGGCAAAATAATTTTTCCCACCCAGCCAATCCTGATCATTAAAATTATAGGCAATTGCAACCCGAATCATTATCTTTTTCCTTCTGAATTATGCCACCCGACATAACGAGACAGGCCATCTTGTAAATTAACTGTTGGATACCAATCAAGCTTTTCATGCGCCGTTGAACAATTGGATGTCAAGCGCTTCGGATTACCAGTATGCACCTCGTTATTAAATTTCGGGAAAAGTGACGAATTTTTCATTTGCGCCAATATCGTCAATACTTCATTCGTTGTCGCATGCACGTTACCACCATTGTAAACCGCAAAACTTTCTTGCTGCAAAGCTGCTGCTTTGCATAGTAAATCAGCCGCATCATCAACGTGAATCCAGTCACGAAGTTCGTTTCCTGTTCCGAAAAAGTCACACCGACCTGCTGAAAACTTATTGAGTGCGTCCCACAACAGTTGCTTTCTCAAACCGTCGCCATACACGGAAAAGAGCCGGACGACGCTGACACTCAATCCAAAATATTTGCTATACGACTCACAAATATTTTCAGAGGCCATTTTATGAAATCCATAGGGAGATATCGGCATGCGTGGTGACGACTCAAAAAAATCAACATCCCCCTGATCGCCATACACGGCAGCACTAGATGCCACAACAACCCGCACTCCACCAACTTTGGACAGCCGAACAAACTCTAAAACCATCGCTGTACTGGTTACTGTGCGCTCAAAATCTTTGTAGGGGTCACTATAGGATGCAGAAACCGCCCCACCGCCAGCACAATGAACGATACTCAGAGGATATTGATCACCGACCAGCAATTGAAGATTTTCCAAGGATACGTCAGCGTTGAGCCATTTCGTCACGCCAAACTGTTGAAATTCAGAAGGCTGCCAATCGCCATGCCCTATTCCATAGACAGTCCAGCCCGTTGCTGCCATCTTTTTACATACGGCTCTTCCGATAAAACCGGCAGCGCCAGTAACAACGGCTATTTTGTTCAATGCGTTTGAATTTTCAAAAACCATGAGTATTCAGTTAAGGTTGGTATCTAGAGCACTAGTGAATTCTTCTATTGTCGGCAGGCGCTGCAAATGTGTCTGTATCAAAGCATCTAACTCACTTTCCTGGCAACTCACAGGTTCCCATTCTCGCGTATTCCAATTGAATAGCTTCAGTATTTTTGCCGGACTCCCCGCAGCCAGGCAAAGCGGCGGAAGCGATTTTCTTATACTTGAATTGGCGGCGACCACTGTACCAAAACCGATTCGCACATTCCCTATGATGCTTGAACCCGTGCCAATCCAGGTATTTGGTTCTAAAATAATCCGTCCATAAGAAACGACCTTGGCTTTCGCATAGGGCATCGTCGGGTCGTGGTATTCATGTCCTGCCCCTAAAAAGTTACAAGAAGCACCGACTAAGCTGTCGCGACCAATGTCGATTAAATGCCCAGAAGAGAAATAACAATTTTGACCAACGAAGGCACGTTCACCAACGTAAATTTGTGCATTGTTCGTTAATTTATTTACATGTAACAGTGTTCCGCGCTGAATTTGAGCATCGCGTTGTACGCAGACCAGACTCCAAAAATTGGACTCAACCCCCCTTGCAATGTAAGAGGACATCTTAGCCCAAGCAAAACGTCCAAGAAAATCCTCCAGACTGCTTTTCGATCTGAAGTAATTGATTCCCAATTTAAGAGATATGGGTATTTTTTTTTTCCAGTTCATATACTGATTTCTAGCGTGAATGCTGCATGGATGTTTATTCCTTAGAGATACCTAATGGAGTGGCAACTGCGCCACCAACGATGGTGTAAGAAGGAACGTCTTTACTAACAATTGCTCCTGCCGCAACGATAGCTCCCTTCCCTATTCTAACGCCCCGCATAATCATCGCTCCGGATCCTATCCATGCGTCATCTTCAATAAAGACAGGTTCCTTTTTTAGATTCCCAATATTCGCTCTTTTACCTAAAGTCGCCTCTAAAAAATGAGCATGCCTTTCAGATGCGCTCAAGCTGTGCGATGGACAATCGTAGATATTGACATTGTGAGAAATCAATACCCTGTTACCGATCGATATACACTCACCACTCCACACACGCGTTCCTGGACCAACAAAACAATAATCTCCGATTTGAATTTGACCGCCATCTGCATAAACTAATAATTCGCCCGCTACCACACTATGCTCACCGATCGAAATCGCTTCAATGCTTTTCGAATTATTGATGACCGAAGACGTTTTTGGAAAACGTGTTGTTGCTTTCGATAGACAAGCGCCACGCATTAAAGGTTCGTGCAAAAGCATCTGCAATTTATTAACAACTTTTTGAATGAAGCGCATAAAGCAAACCTGTAAAAATAATAAGTTCAAGCTGGTTTAATCGAACTTTTCATATGCCTGTCAATAAATACAAGACACGGCACCAAAGATAAAAAGAGAAAGCTGATACAAGATACGATTGGAACAACAATGACGCCGAAAGTAGGTAGTAGCATTACTTTACATAGCATTGATATAGCCGCCGAAATACCGCCGGTAATTAAGACGATACGATTTGCATGGCTCGCAAACATATAGACAGAAATTGATCCGCCTACCGATTCAACGACGCGCCATATACACATCGCCGCACCAAGCATCATAGGTGCAACTAAATGTCCCCTTGATAATAGATGTATCAATGGGCCTAGAAATACCAGAATGCCTACTGATACTGCTGTGGCAGCAAAAATTATACGTAAGGTACTTACTTTTAAAGTTTTAATCGCCCAGTGATAATCAGCTCGCCCCAAAGCATCGCCATAAGCAACCCACAATGGGCCGGTGACCACTGAGACTGCAACTGCAACGATACTAAACAAACGATCTGAAAGTGAATAGACGGATACTTGTTCCGCACCGATAAATCTTGCGACCAACAACGTGTCTGCTGTATAGCTTAATGTGAACACAACCTGCAACATTAAGTAGAAAACTGAATCGTGCAACAAAAATATCAGTGCCCCCAAATTCACGCTAGCTAGATTCGGTCGTATCAGAGCTTTATTTTTATAATACAAATAGCCGTTGACGACGCCACAAATAATTGTCCCGGTCATCATTCCACAAATTATGAAGGGGACGCTAAAACCTAAATAGGCGGCAGCACCACCACTGCAAAAATTTACGATAGATGCAATAGCTTGCCAATTATTTGCAACATGACCATCCTGGAGTCCAAGCTGAATTTTTGAAAGTAAGGTGAGCGGCAATGTCAAACCAAAAAAACAGAAAAACGTCATCATCGCTGTCGTTCCCTCTCGTTGAACGATTTCCGAACTACTCTTGAATATGTAGGCTCCAATTTCTAAATAGTTAATCGCAAACGCCACAATAAAAATCAGTAATGCCATACAAATGGTTATACAAAAACCATTTGCTTGTAACTCGCGAACACGCTTAAAGTCACCTGCTCCCGACTCTCTAGAAAGAGCAGTAATCAAGCTACCACCGACGCCCAAATCAGCAATATTCAAAAAACCTAACAATGACAAAACTGTCATCAACACGCCATATCGCTCGGAACCCAGATGCGGCACAGCAATCCACGCGATCATTAGCGTAGGCAAAAACATTGCCGCTTTGGCGACAATTCCGGTCAAGGCTGTTCGAGTAATTTGGCGGCGGCGGGCGTTATTCTGCAAATCGGCCGAGACAACCTTAGTTGTCATGACAATCATCCATTTTTTGGGAATAAAAAAGAACTTGCTGGAAATATAACTGCAACATTGATGAGCACCATATTATTTGTTCTCCTTCAATATTTATCGGAGGAGAACATCTACTTGCCAGGTCGAAGTAAAAGTACTTCAACGCTGCAGGAAATCGCTTCTACGCTTATTCAACACTCACTGCAACGTCATACCCGCTTTGCTTCAATAACGCATGTTGGCGCGCTTTGTCGAGGTCATGCGCAACCATTTCTTCAACCAACTGATCGAGTGTAATTTCAGGAACCCAATTCAATTTTTGTTTTGCCTTGCTTGGATCACCCAGCAAGGTTTCTACTTCAGCAGGGCGGAAATAGCGTACATCAACCTGAACTAAAACATCACCCACTTTTAAAGCAGGCGCTTTATCACCATTAATGGCAGCGACATAGCCTTTTTCATCGACTCCCTCACCTTTCCAGGAAATAGTGATGCCGAGCTGTGCCGCGCTCTTCTCAATAAACTGTCTGACAGAATATTGAACGCCTGTTGCAATAACAAAATCTTCTGGCTGATCTTGCTGCAGCATCATCCATTGCATACGTACATAGTCTTTCGCATGACCCCAATCACGAAGCGCATCCATATTCCCCATGTACAAACATTTTTCCAAACCTTGTGCAATATTGGAGAGGCCACGGGTAATTTTACGAGTTACAAAAGTTTCTCCGCGGCGCGGACTTTCGTGGTTAAACAAAATACCGTTACATGCATACATGCCATAAGCCTCGCGGTAATTCACAGTGATCCAATACGCATACATCTTTGCAACCGCGTACGGGCTTCTCGGGTAAAAAGGCGTAGTTTCTTTTTGTGGAATCTCTTGCACCAGGCCATACAGCTCGGAAGTCGATGCTTGATAGAAACGAGTTTTTTTCTCCAGGCCTAAAATACGAATTGCCTCGAGAATACGTAATGTACCCATGCCATCAACATCGGCGGTGTATTCTGGGCTTTCAAAACTCACTGCAACGTGGCTCTGCGCACCCAGGTTATAAATCTCATCAGGTTGAGTCTGCTGAATAATACGAATCAGATTACTACTGTCACTCAAATCGCCGTAGTGCAAGACAAAATTGCGATGATCAATATGAGGATCTTGATAAACATGATCTACACGTTGCGTATTAAAGGAACTTGCACGACGCTTAATGCCGTGAACGATATATCCTTTTTCCAATAAAAACTCGGCCAAGTACGAACCATCTTGACCAGTAACACCCGTGATTAACGCAACTTTTTGTTTAGTATTCATAATGTATATTCGCTAAATTTAAGACTGCGTACGCAGCAAATTTTGATTTACAACAAAGTCTTGATATGCAATCTTCAAACCATCTTCGAGAGCCACAACTGGCTTCCAGCCTAAGTTTGAAATCCGGGTACTATCCATCCATTTTCTCGGCGTACCATCTGGCTTAGTTCTGTCAAACGCTATTTGACCGCTATACCCTACCACTTTGGCAATGGTATGCGCCAATTCCTCGATTGTCACATCAGCACCATAACCAACATTGATATGACTTTGCATTGGTTCGGTATAGCTATCGTAGGTAGATTTTTCAACAGTCATTACATGAATGCTAGCGGCTGCCATATCATCGACGAATAAAAATTCACGACGCGGGGTTCCCGTCCCCCAAATAACAACTGTCTCTGCATTAGTGCTTTTAGCCTCATGAAAGCGACGTATCAGAGCAGGAATAACATGACTGTTTTCAGAATGATAGTTATCGCCCGGGCCGTATAGATTCGTCGGCATGACGCTTCTATAGTCAACGCCGTGGCTGGTACCATACTGGCGATTATAGCTTTCACATAACTTGATACCCGCAATTTTTGCAATTGCATAAGGCTCATTCGTCGCTTCCAAAGTTCCTGTGAGGAGTGCATCCTCAGGCATAGGCTGTGGCGCCATTTTTGGATAGATACAACTGGAACCTAGAAACAATAATTTTTGAACACCAACAGAAAATGCTTCATGGATAATGTTGGCTTCCATCATCAGGTTCTGATAAATGAACTCGGCAGGAAACGCATTATTGGCATGGATACCGCCAACCTTTGCAGCAGCAAGATAAACCTGAGCAGGTTTTTCTTGCGCAAAGAAATCTCTTACTTGTGCCTGATTGGTCAAATCGAGTTCTGTGTGAGTACGGGTCACAATATTAGTGTAACCTTGACTTTGAAGGTGTCGCACAATAGAAGAGCCTACCATTCCTCTGTGCCCTGCAACATAAATTTTCTCTTGTTTATTCATAAGTAAGATGCACTTGTCCGGCCATAGGTATCTTCAAAACGCACGATATCATCCTCACCCAAATAGCTTCCGGACTGCACTTCGATAATTTCCAGCGGAATTGCGCCAGGATTCTTTAAGCGATGAACCTCACCGAGAGGGATATAAGTAGACTGATTTTCGGTCAACAGAATCACTTTTTCGCCACACGTAACTTCTGCAGTGCCTTTAACTACGATCCAATGTTCCGCGCGGTGGTGATGTTTTTGCAGACTTAAGCTCGCACCTGGCTTGACGTTGATACGCTTTACTTTGAAGCGATCTTCTTCATCAATGCTGTCGTACCAGCCCCATGGGCGATGGACTTTTCTGTGTAACGCATGCTCACCACGCTCACTTTTCTCTAATATCGAGACGATTTTTTTGACGTGCTGACTTTGACTACGATCCGCCACTAAAACGGCATCTGCGGTTTCCACAATCACAAGATTATCAACACCTACCGCGCTCACTAAACGGCTGGATGCGTAAATTAAACTGTTGGTAGTATCTGCCTGGAATGTATCACCTTGCATGACGTTGCCATTGGTGTCTTGTGCGCCAACTTGCCATACTGCGTCCCACGCACCAAGATCATTCCAGCCAGCGGCCAGTGGCACCATGTTGATCGTGACGTCTGAACCAGGGCATTTTTCCATAACGGCATAATCAATTGATTCGCTTGGTATCTCTGCAAAAGCTGCTTTGGTTGGACGAATAAATTGGGCATCAGACGTGCGGTCTTGCCAAGATTGTTGTGTTGTGGTGGCGATATCAGGACGGAATTGCTGCAGTGCTTTGAGCCATGTACTAGCGCGCAAGACGAACATGCCGCTATTCCAGCAGTAGTTGCCGCTATCTACATATTGTTGTGCGGTTGTCGCGTCTGGTTTTTCTGCGAATTGGGCAACGCTGTATTCGCCAAAAGTTTTTACGTCGCCTTGGTGTTTGATGTAGCCATAGCCAGTTTCTGGCAAAGTTGGAGTGATACCTAAGATGATAATGGCGCCATCTGCAGCTGCACGTACACTTTGTTGCAAGGCTACTGTGAAAGCTGCTTGATCAGTGATGGTTTGATCGGCAGGTGTCACGACCAAAATAGGATCTTCGCCCTGCTCTATCGCACGCAAGGCTGCCAGAGTCAATGCCGGAGCGGTATTGCGAGCGACGGGCTCGAGCAATAAAGTCGCCTTGATTGTTTTTAGCTCTCGCAATTGGTCGAGAGCTAAAAAACGATGCTCTTCATTGGTGACAACCAGGGACTCGTCAAGCGCAATATCTTGGCTAGCGATGGCATTGATACGTTCTAATGCTTGCTGAAACAAACTCGTGGTGCCGGATAACACCAAAAACTGCTTAGGAAAACCAGAGCGTGATAAAGGCCACAAACGCGTACCTGAGCCGCCACACAAAATCACCGGAGATACTTTCAACATTCGATTTACCCTTCTTTATCTTATCGTTTTACTTCTAATTCATTTCTGATTTACTTCTGACCGCAGAGACTCAATCAATGATCGCAGATGTTCGTATTCATGCATTTTTTTTTGCAGAAAACGGGCGGTAATTTCGCTCTTTTCTATGATGCCTTTGGGGGTTAATAAATAGGCATAAGCCAGTTTATTTTTACTCCCCTGAAAATTCTGCATTTTAAGCCAACCTTTATCCAGCAACGCTTTTAAGCAGTAATTCGCCTTACCTAAACTCACCCCAAGTGCGCTTGCGATTTCTCGCTGCGACATTTGTGGGTTTGCTTCCAGCAGGCGCATCACTTCAAGATAGGCATCTTCATCATCAATTTGTCTGCGATACATGCTTGCTTGAGTTCTTTTATCTATCTTTAATTAAGTCAATAAATCAATTCATAAGACCGATACAGCTCCACCTCATAACCAATTGAGGTCGAACCAAAGCAGCAGCCTCCGTATTTTAACTGCTTTATTGACCGCAAAATAAAAAAGCGTTCAATGAATGAACGCGCAGTATAGCATGTTTTTATGTTGTTTTATTTGCCATACTTTTTATTCTTTTTCATTTTAGAACTCGTATATGACAAAGGTATGAATCAGGCCTAGCTTCCGAGGCAAAATTGGCCTATGGGCCGCTAATCAAAGCGTAAATTGGGTCGGCTCGCTTATTTGCTGGTTCATTTATTAACAAAAAATCTAGCGTAAATAGCAATCAAACCCACTTTTCATTTACTTCGCCTGCACCTGCTCACTTGTCTTACCAAAACGACGTTCCCTTTTTTGGAAAGAATCAATGGCTTCATCTAAAGCCTTTACACCAAAATCAGGCCAGAACGTGTCGGTAAAATAAAATTCTGAGTAAGCCAATTGCCACAACAAGAAGTTAGATACCCTGGCTTCGCCACCAGTACGTATTAGCATGTCAGGATCTGGCGCATAGGCCATGGCGAGGTTGGCGCTGAGCTGATCTTCGGTAATATCCTCTTGCTTTACACCAGCAGCGACTAGTTTATTGCAGGCATTAAGAACATCCCAGCGACCGCCGTAGTTGGCACAGATGGTCAGGGTTAAGCCTGTATTCGTGGCGGTTTCTGATTCTGCGGTTTGCACTAAAGCTTGCAAATCTTTATCGAATTTACTGAGGTCACCGATGACTTTGAGGCGAATATTGTTTTCGCCCATTTTACGAATTTCACCGATCAGAACTTTTCTGAAAAGTTGCATGAGCAACGAGACTTCATCGGGGGGGCGACGCCAGTTTTCAGAGCTGAAGGCAAATAAGGTCAGATATTCAATTCCACGATTGACACAAGCTTCGACGACCTTATTGACAGTTTTGACACCTTTGGCATGACCAGCAAATCGCGGCATAAAGCGCTTTGTTGCCCATCGACCGTTGCCATCCATAATGATGGCAATGTGACGTGGCATTCCATTGTTGCCAGCAGCAGACGCGGTGTTATTTTTACTCATATTCTCGTTATCTTATTTTTTCCTGGCGCAACTAAAGGGAACTTGCTGGCACCATGTGCACTTTATTTCAAGTCCCGGATAACTGAGCGGATACAACTTTGACCATGCACAATTTGCACAGCCTCCCATTTTATAATTAAAACAATCCGTTGAAAATAAGTTTTATTAAGTATTTTATAACATTAATTAAAATAAGTCGTAATTACAACCGCCCTTTGCATTTGTGCTCAGAATTTCATCAGCATATCGCGCAGTGGAGTTTTTTGAGAATTTTCTAATGATTTCAATGAATTATTTAAATAAAACTAATGAACTCGAGTGTCTATGTAGTTTTTATGCAAAATAAACCAGCCCATTGGATCAAGAATTTCCAAGTTGCAAAGCGGCGTTCAAACCACTGACACGGCGAGTTCTGATACTCAACGCGGTCTGCCATATATGGTTGACTGGACTTACTAAGGTAAAATGTGTTCTGGCACGCGTAATCCCGGTATAAATCAATTCCCTTGTCAACACTGGCGACATCTCCGGCGGCAACACCAACACAGTATGAGAAAACTCGGAACCTTGCGATTTATGAACCGTCATCGCATAGGCCGTTTCGATATATCGAAGACGCGATGCCAAAATACTACGCAAGTTATCGCCATCCAAAAAATAAACGCGTATTGGTTTGCTACGATCGATATTAGGTAATGCCACGCCAATGTCGCCATTGAAAACACCACTATTGTAGTCATTGCGTGTCACCATAACAGGGCGACCGACATACCACTCGCTATCCCGTTTGATAAGGCCTAGTTCTTGCAAACCATGTTCTATTGCCTGGTTTAAACCATTGACGCCCCCGTCGCCGTCCTTAACTGTACATAATATGCGGAAGGTATCAAACGCACGTAACACTGCTTTTACCCACTGATTAAAATGATCCGTCAATTCGCCTGCGAGGTGCTCCGTTTGAATGGTAGCTGGAGTTGGTATTTGCTGTAATAACTCCAAGTAGCATTTATAGCCGCCTTCCGCGCCGACTCGTCCTTGAATGGCTAACTGCAATAGCTGTGAATGTCTCGCATGTTCCATCCATCGCAAAATCTCACCGTCAGCTCTTAGACAAGCATTGGCTGCATCGGCATTACCCTGATTGACGGCGGCGGCTAACGTCCCAATCGGGCCGCTAAAGCGCCGGCTCTTGCGCAACATGACGGTTTGTTGCGCCAAAGCCCCTGCAGCGCCTGCATATTGCTCAGGAACAATTTGCCCTGATGCCCTTTGAACATAGTCGATGCTAAATTTAGTGTAGCCCCCCTTATCCGCATCACCACATAAGTCACCCAACACTGCGCCGGCCTCTACTGACGCGAGTTGATCTTTATCACCTAACAGCACCAAAACGGTATTTGCAGACAATGCACTTAACAATGAAGCCATCATTTCCAGATGGATCATCGATGCTTCATCAACAATCAGAATGTCCACATCCAATAGATTGCCAGCATGGTGCCTGAAACTACGCGTATCAGCGCGTGCCCCGAGCAGGCTATGCAAAGTACGGGCAGCGCCAATGCGTGCGGCTAACTCTTTTAATGGTAAAGTGTTGCCTAATTTTGGCGCCAGATCGTTCAATGCGTTGTCGATCGATTGCTTTAAGCGTGCAGCAGCTTTACCAGTAGGTGCGGCCAGTGCTACGCGTAGGCGATCCGGTTGGCGATTCAGTGCAAACATTAAAGCGATCAAACGTGCAACAGTGTACGTTTTTCCGGTTCCCGGGCCACCTGTGATAATTGCGAGATGACTTCTCACCGCGATAGCACAGGCAAGTTTTTGCCAATCGGGTTCAACGTCTTCGTCGGCTCTTGGATGCGCTGTTGCATCTTCAGATTGGGCATTGACTACGCCAAATAATAAATCTAGCCAGTGACGAATTTGAGTTTCATTCACTTCAATGGTGTCGGCAGCTCTGGCGTTGATCTCTCTCGCTACCTGGGTTTCATCCTTCCAATAACGGCGCAAATACAAGCGATGATCTTGCAATACAAGGGCTTGATGTTGATCTTCATCTTTGTAAGCAGAAAACAAGTCAACCTCAGAACGACCAGCAGAACGCTGCCGTACAAGATCATCCACCAACTGATGAGCGACAAAAATATGTTCGCCTGAACCCAATGCTGCGGCCCATTTCTGCGCAGTGAGAGGAAATGAAAACTCCGTAGAAATCTTCTGCCATGTGGTGGCATCCCATTCCAACACTGAACAAGGATCTTGGACGAAAACATCCAGATCGAGGCAAATATGGCCGCGCGCCTCAATCTCGGTCAGTACCGCAGCACAAAAAATCTGTGTCGTGTCCGACATGCCACGTTCGATCATGAAGCGTGAAAATGCAATAGCCAGGCGACGCAAATGCGTTCCTTCAACCAAGGCTTGTAGTGCAATAAGTAAATCCGCTGACGTCTTCATTAGTTACCTGATTTTTGAATACTGCTTTGTTCATGACCGCGCATTAATTCATCCAACTCTGTCAAGATTTCAACCGTCGCTGACAGGTGATAACATCCGTGCGTTTTGTCATTCTCAAGTCCGCGTAGAAAGAAAAATACGGCACCTCCCAGATGTATTTCGGGATCATAAGCTTCGCCCAATCTTGTCTTTAGCAATCGATGGAGCGCCAGCATATAGATGGCGCCTTGCACGTCATAGCGATGCGCCGCCATCGCTGATGTCAATGCATCTTTGTGATAGCCCGTGTCATCAGTCGCAACTGAATTTGATTTGTAATCCAATACCCAATATTTTCCTTGGTGTTCGATCACCAGATCTGCAAATCCCATCAACAAACCATCCAAGCTTTTATCACTGAGAGTTTGTCTTGCCACGCCATCTAAAAAATACTCCTGACAAAGGGCATCGAGTTTTTGCGTGGGTGTTGTCGAACACGGAAACCAAAATTCCATTTCTGGAATCACTCTATCAATGTTCATCAAACTTGCACCGATTGGTAATAAAGAGGTACTAACAATCTTTTCTAACCATTCTGCTGTATCGACGAAATGATTATCCCAGCCAGCACGTGCGCAGCGCTTGTTTAAGCGCGAATGAAAATGTTCATCGGTAATAAAGCTAAATCCTTCATTCGCCAGCCACTCTAGTTGCTCATGCATAAATTGCCCAGGTACAGCACCTCGCGGAAAACGATGCCATGCTGAGTTCTGCGATGGATGAACGACGACTGCTTCATCATCTTCAAACAACTTATTATCTTCAAGTCTCGCAACTGAAAACGTTTGATTGAGATTGCGTACGATTGCGGAAAAACTGGACACAGACCAATTTTTTTCAAAATGTGCTTCATAAGGTGAAAATGGAATTAACTCAGAATTTTGCTTTTTCTCAACGTACTTGGTACATGCAGCATCATTGTCCAACTCTCGAAGTTCAATCGCATCGCACTGACCGCGTAATTGATTCAAAGCGTCCTGCAATTGTTCTATTTCTATAGCGTTCCCACCGTTGAGTAAATATCCGAATGCTGATTCATGTAGCTTTTTTTGATGTGAGGAGATCCCCAGCCACAAGCCATGAGAAGCACGTGTCAGTGCGACATACAATAAACGAAGTTCTTCTTCTATACGTGCTCGGTCAACTGCCTCTAAAGCTTCGTCAGAAAGCTTAAGATCAATAATTTGATTGCCGTGGTCATCGGTGTACTTAAAAAAACTTCGTTGACGACGTTGGGTGACTTTGGCAGAGCTGGCAAAAGGTAGGAATACCAAAGGGTATTCCAAACCTTTGGATTTATGAACTGTAATCACCTTCACTAAGTCGGCGTCACTTTCCAGGCGCAAGATATGGTCATCGCCGCCATCCGTATCATCAGCGATTTGTTCCGCAAACCAACGTATTAATGCCCGTTCGCCATCAAGTTGTTCCGTGGCACTCTCTAGCAGTTCGGCCAAATGCAACAGATTCGTTAAGCTGCGCTCCCCGCTAATTGCTTGCAATAACTTTTCGGGTAATGACAAATCATGAATGAAACGCCGGATAGCAGCCAAAACTCCTTGACGTTGCCAAATGAGATGCCAATCTTTTAATTGCTCTAAGCGCGTTTCCCAAGCAATATCGTCGGATGCGAGTTGAACCAATTGCGCTAAACTCAGCATCGCGGTTTTAGTAGCAAACGCTGCGCGTCCTAATTCAATATCAAGGGGATCAGCAAAGGCTTGCAACCAACGCAATAGATCTTGCGCTTCTTCACTTTTGAGTACCGAATCTTTGTCGGATAAATAGACACTGGCAATGTTGCGTTCTTGCAGGGCTTTACGGATAGCAGCTGCTTCATTGCGATCTTTGACGAGGATAGCAATATCCGCTGGCTTTAATTTTTTAAAGCTTGTGACCGACTTAAATCCCGCCTCTGCAGCGTTTAATTGTTCAGCGATGTATTCGGCGCAATGATGGGCAAAAAATGCTTGGGCTTCGTCTTTGGTTGAAACTGCGTTATCTGTGAAAAATAATTGCAGTGGCTTTGCAATGCGGCTTGACTTGGTAACGGAATTAAATTCAATGAACGTCGAGTCCAATCCATTTGCTTTCACTGCCTCAAACGGAACTGGATTCGCGGCGCCGTTACGAAAACGAAAGACTCCTGCAGCGTGAGCACTGGTTTGATAGCCCGATTGTGTCTCCGCATACAAAAATAATTGGTTCACCGCCGCAACGAGATTTGATGAGGATCGAAAATTCGTTCCAAGTAAATAATGGCGTCCTTCGGTCGCTTTTCGGGCTGCCAGATAGCTATAGATGTCGGCGCCGCGAAAACCATAAATAGACTGCTTCGGATCACCAATCAAAAACAAACCTATATCGCGTCGATTTTCGTTGACGCGATACAACGCATCAAAAATCGAATATTGGTCTGGTGAAGTGTCCTGAAACTCATCAATCAATGCGACAGGATACTGAATGATCATGCGCTCTCGCATAGCTGCACTGTTTGCACCAGAAGTGCCGGATAAGGCCTCCTTGAGCCTATGCAGCATATCCTTGAAACCAAACTGCTTTTGTTGTAATTTCAGTTCGTTGATGCGCGCAGCAACGCTCGCAACTGCATGCCGGCAGATACTGTGCGCAATTGGTTCAATGGTTTCTAACGTTGCTTGTAGTGGCAAAATACGTTCAAAGATCTCGGGCACGGTCACCACATAGCCTTTATTGCAGGCGGCAATTAAAGCATCGGGTTGAAACTTTTCTACTATTTTTTTGAAATCCTGCGGGAACACCAGCGATGGATCGAGTGCCCAATTTTTTAAGGCGTCTAACCATTTTTGTACATTGGCAGGTTTTAATTTAACTGCACTAAATTGCTTTGGTGCGCTCTCTTGCTGTTGTTGAAACCATGCCGTCATCTGATCGGCAATTTGTAACCAATCATGTTTAAGGTGCTGTAGCTGCTTGATTTGCTCCGCCTGCGCTTGCGAAATTAACGCCGCTAATGAGACATTTGTATTTGCTGACATTAAATCGGCGTGAGGCAGTAGATTACCCAATGCATCTTGCAGGGCATAAACATCGTTCCAGCTTTGGCTAACCAACTGCAAGGCTTGCGCGCCAAGTGGATATACCTGTTGCCGCCAGTAATCGCGTACTGCATTTTCAACAACGCCTGATTCATTGCTGAGTAACTCTTCGTCAAAGAGGCAGCCACTATCAAACGCGTGTTCACGCAGCATTCTTTGACACCACGCATCAATCGTAAAAATTGCCGCCTCATCCATCGCATCGGCGGCCATACTCAGTTTATAAGCTGCTTGTTGACGCTGTTGATACTCTGGATAGCTGTTTAAAAGCTCATCCAGAAATGGATCAGCGACCTGCGAACTATCCGCTGCACAAGTACGAAAATATGTTGCTGCTGTTGAGAGTCGTTGACGTATGCGATCAGTCAATTCCCTGGTTGCCGCACGAGTGAAGGTCATGACCAAAATTTCTGACGGATGTAAATTGCGCTCAAAAGCGTTGTCACCGCCATGCCCAAGCACCAGGCGGAGATAAAGCGCAGCAATTGTCCAAGTTTTACCTGTGCCGGCACTTGCCTCGATCAAACGCGACCCGTGGAGCGGAAAGCTAATTGGTTGCAGAGTTTGGCTCATACATTCACTCCAGACTCGAATAAATTTTCATCGTTAGACTGAATCACTTGTATCTGCAATTGTTTCACCCAATCGCACAATGGCTCGTACAATGCACGTGCACTCGTCTCCCATTGCGGATGTTGGTTTAGCTCTTCAAAATCTGACCAGACACGCGCGAGGTACGGATTACTGACCTCGCCTGTTTGATTGAACCCACCCTCATAAATCTGGCGAGGATTTTTATCAGCGATAAAAGCGAGTGCAGTTTTACACGGACTAGGGTAAATATGATCGAGCCCTTGTTTCCATAAATCAATTAGACGCGCTAAAACCTCACGAGCTTGGTGAGTATCTAACGGCGGCATCACAATCACCGCATCTCGGGCTACCAGATAGCTGGTAATCGACAATCCCGAATGGGCCGCAGCCAGTTGTTTAACCCATGCGTCAATAAATTTGTCCGCACGAATCTCACCCTTAGCATCTAACACTCTGCTGGCGGTTTGAAGCGCGCAAATAATTTCATTGCTATTGCGATGCTGATGAAGCCGATCAAGCCAATCAGACAAAATTATCCCATGGTGCTCAAATAGAATCGGTAACTTCTCGGCGGCGTATGGGTATTGCTGGAGCAGGTTCAAATATGCAATACGAATCGGCGCTAATTCAGCGACTAATTTTTCCTGAAAATAACGACCGCTCAGGCCAATCGGAAAATTTCCTTCTCTCGCTAAGGCATTGGCTTTTTTTCGTAAATTTTCTGAAACTTCGTCGATTGCTTCATCAGCTGTTTCAGAGATCAATAGTCGTTCCGCAAAGGTATATTCAGTCAATCCATCGATAGCAAACGGTTCCTCGTCTTCACCTGTCAGATGGCTATTATTAAAATTCACTCCCAGGCGTTTTTGAAAAAAATAGGCGACGGGTTGTCGAATGAAACGAGCTAATTCACTGAGCTTTAATCGGAAATCAGAATCAATCTCAAAAGGGGAAATCTGTTCATCCGTTATTCGCTGTGGTTGCCCTTCGGAGATCGGGGAGCGATTTTTCTCTGCGCTAGCGCGATTTTTCTTCTGCTGAAGAAGATGCATGCCATGTGCCGCGCCCCACTCTGTTGCGTACGTCAGCGGACGCCTTGGTGAAGTATAAAAATATTTTTCACTAAATGGTTGCAGAGGATATGCTGTCGTGTGTTCAGCTAAATCTACCTTCCAACCAGACCGTAAATAATCCTGTAACTGAGAAATCAATACAGATGGAGGCTGCTCGGTATTATCGCGAATATTATGCCCTACCCAACTTATGTACAAGGTATCGCGCGCAGACAATAAGGCTTCTAACATTAAATAACGATCATCGTCACGGCGGGAACGGTCTCCGGGTCTTGCCATTCCTTGCAAAGTCAATAAATCAAAATCAACTTGCGGCGCACGCCGGGGAAAATCGCCCTCATTCATACCTAGCAGACAAACAACTCTATATGGCATCGAGCGCATTGGCATGAAAGTACAAAAAGTCACACCGCCAGAAATAAATCGTTGATTCAAACTAGCTTCATCCAGACTGCCTAACCATGCTTCCCGGAACACCGCTAAGGGAACAGACTCAATAAAATTGGCTTGCTCGCATAGTTCGGCCCACGATGCTAAAGCTTCATAAAGCCGACGTAATAAAATGCGGTCATTCTCGGTGTCAGCAACAAAAAAAGCGGATAGAAACTCTCGGCCTATTTCATTCCACTTTTCTGGCAAATAAGATGCCAACAAGCGAGATCGCCAATCGATGAGGCGAGTAATGAATTCAGCTAAGGAACCTGCGAGACCCGCATCTAATCCACCAATTTCTGGATAGGGCTCAATACCTTGGTACTCGGAAGAATCGCCTACTGCATAGCCCAGCAACATGCGTTGCATGCCAAATATCCAGGAATTTTGCGTTCCGGACGCACCTAATCCCAAACTACTTCTATGTGCCTGGTCCAAGCCCCAGCGTACGCCGGCGCCTTGTATCCAATGTTTAAGCTTAGGCAAATCATCTTCAGTTAAACCAAAGCTTGTTGCCAAAGCGGGCACATCTAACAAATCGCAGATTTCACTCTGCAAACATCGTTGTTGAGGTAGCCGCAACAACCAATCGATCGCCAGCAATAAAGAATTATTTTTGCGATCTGAAGCATCCGCAATTTCAAATGGAATATAGCGCGGATCCTGCCGCTTGTATTGACCAAATACCGCCCGTATCGACGCTGAGAACGAAGCTATATCGGGCACCATCACCACAATATCTTTGGGTTGCAATTGCTTTTTTTGTTCAGTGGCTAACATGGTCAATAATCTGTCATGCAAAATTTCAACTTCTCGCTGTGCACTATGCGCTACGTGACATTGAATAGACTGATCATCAGGAGAAATGTCGTTTTGCACATGCTCATGCAAAGGTAGCAAGTCCCGTATGGCATTTTGCACCTGACCTAACAGATGCGGGCCTGTGTCGTCAGAGAACAGATCTATTTTGAGACTAGAAAATGTCAAACGTGTCTGCTCGGCTTGATCAAACTCATCAAGCATCCGAATAAAATCACGCCCTAATTTTCCCCAACCTGACAATAGTGGATTGCTGTATGCATGCAATTCCTCTAGCGGAATGGAAGACAAATCCGTTTTTTTGCGATTTTTTTGACGTTTAAACTGAGATTTTAAGAGCTCACGGCCATCGATAATATCGCCCCAATAAAATTTGCAAGGGTTGGGAACAGCCAAAATCACTTGGGTGTGCACTGAGAGCGCGGATAATGCTTCCAAGGTTTGCCGCGGCAAAGCAGAAACGCCGAACACGACAACTCGTCGCGGCAGTGAGGATTTTGGCTGTTGTCCGCTGCGTATGGCCTCAATAAAACGTTGATGGACATTGACTCGTCCCAGATTTCTTTCATGCTCTGGAATATCCTGCAAAATTGCGCGCCACAATTTTGCCTGCCAAAGTTGATCTGAAGTTAGCTGGGATGGCTCACCAGCAGCACGATTAAGTTGATTGCGATCTTGGCTCCAGTCAACTAACCAATCCGTACGATACATTTGATACAAATCGATCAGATCCGCGAGGCGAGCCGCCAATTGCAAGCGTCTGTCAGCATCACCATTTGCTAAATAAATTTTTAATGGTGCATAATCGACATCACTCGTCAGCTCTGGTAAAAGCCTCATCAATCTCCAGGTTAATGGTGATTTATCAAGAAATGAGCTCGATGGTATCTGACTTTTCCCTAGCATGTTTCTATAAACCATCCACAAGAAACGCCCTGGTAGTTCAATACGATTTGCTGCACAAATGCCAGTGTTTTCAGCTAAAGCAATTTTCAACCATTCAGCCACACCATTTGATTGGACGAGAAATATGTCTTTCTCTAGTGGATCGAGGGGGTATTGACCTATCCACTCAAAAACCGCTGCCTGTAATTCTTCTAATTGATTGCCGTGCAAAATAATCAGACCTGGTTTTATGGCTAGCGACATGTTTAGCTCGATATAGATGAAAGACACATTCGCTACTAAGTAAACCGCAACGACATTCTGTCTATGAAACGGCGTAGTTCACGAATACGTAAAAACAATATTGTGACATATATTAGTGAATAATTAACAAATTACAGCTACACTTTACTAGCGCTAACGAAGTCCTCGAAATGACTTATCCACCCGATTGGTTATCTCCGCAGGTGGGATCGCTATTCAGTTCGCAAATTCGTGCCCTGCCAAGAAAGTTCACCTTTATTCTTTTTGTTTTTTCGCGGAGCGTGAATGTAACCGTGCCCGCCAGCGGTTGTTCACTACTTGTGTTGCTACGGCTACGGCCATTTCCTGTATAAGAAATATATGGCTGAGATCCATCAGTAAAATTATGACTAATTAATAAATCGCCAGTCAGCGCAGCATGTGAGAAAATAATCTCTTCACCATTACCATCAGCACCAACGGCACTATTGCCAGAAGGTCTAATAACAACACGCCATCCTGACTTCCAACTTTTTCCATCATTACTTACCATGCTGACTTGAGA
Source organism: Undibacterium sp. SXout20W (assembly GCF_049340285.1). Classification (NCBI taxonomy): domain Bacteria; kingdom Pseudomonadati; phylum Pseudomonadota; class Betaproteobacteria; order Burkholderiales; family Oxalobacteraceae; genus Undibacterium; species Undibacterium sp. SXout20W. The sequence goes on from NZ_JBMPPH010000041.1 coordinate 31,905, forward strand.
TCCTCGCTTAATTGCCTCCGATCGAGTTAAATTAATTGTGGCGTAAAATTCAGTCACAGTTGTTTTTAGTTTTTGCGTTTCGATCATTTGACTAAAACCAGGCAATGCTAAAGTCATTAAAATAACCATTATGCTCAGACAGACCAGCATCTCGGTCAGGGTTAAACCAATCATAAAACGCTGAAAGGGGCGATATTTATTCATGGCTACCAGCATAAATCTTTAGATGCAGAGCCTGAAAAAGACTTAATGCCGGTGCTTGTGATCGAGAATTTTCCGCATTCAATATCTTGAAAATTTCTATCCACATTTGCGGAGCCTGGTACGGCGACAATCTCGACGCAATACTGAATGGCGCTATCCTTGCACGCAACGGCATTCAACTCATAACTACTTTTATGCGGACTGTCAGCGGAGTGCCAAGAAAAGGCTGACGCATTCGGATCTGTCGACGATTTACCAAATTCAGTATAACTATTATTTTGGGTAAAAAATCTTTCCTCCTGTTGCATGGCTTTAAACAAAGCGCCTTTCGCCTCGACACGTTTTGCCTTTTTGATACTCACACTATAAGTGGTCAATGCCAAAGTAGACAAAATACCCACGACAGCAATGGTTACCAGCAATTCAATTAAACTAAAACCTGCAAGTTTCCTGATCTTCATGATGTTTCCTTGAGGATTTCCTTTCATAAATTGTCTTAGCGTTTAGCGATACCCCTTCGTCGCATTTGCCTACAAAAAAGTAAGAAAAAAAAGGGCAGTAAAATCGCAGGCGAGATTTTTTAAAGACACTGAGATCGACATTATTTATTTGTTGTTAGCGCGGCTTTACGCAGTTCTTGATAATTTTGTATTTCGACCCAGCTCAATCGGCCAGCACGCGTCACGACATCCGGCATTGAAATAAGCTCGGTTCCTGTTGGCCCCTGATTTCGTTGGAGGTATTTGGTAGTAATACGGCGTGCTCCGGTAGCATTGCGTTCACTTACACTTGTACTACTATTGATTAGGGTAGGAGCACTGATTAATCCGACTGTCGACATTTCACCGGTTTCGATAGCGCTCAATCCAGATAACACGTCAAACGTATATTTTCTTCCACTACCCATTGAGCAAGATTCGCCATTTAATAACATTGTATTAAAGCTGTAGGTTGTGCCTGCTATAGATCCTGGTAGAGAATGGTGAATTCTTTCACCCGTTAGTTGTGAATTTGGAAAATCTAAATACCATCCTTTACTGCTGTTCGACCTCACCCCATAAGTGAAAACTTTTCCGGAAATGATATAAGCTTTACCGGACGCTGTTGCAATACGTTGAGCAAGTTGACTTCGACCTGTTACCACGTCAGCGTTATAAGTTGTGTCGAGAATAGCGTAGTAAGAATTTGGAACGTAATTGGCTGGAATAACGTCACTGGCATCTAGATATTTACCTGTCCCAAACAGCAATATGAAGCCGCCACCCGGGGCAAAAACGATTTGTGGTTGTACTGTAATTGGTTGCGTCTTTCCGTTTGCTGCTCTCGCTGTAAAAATGAGAGTTGGGCTATGTGGCAAGTTGGAAAAATTACCTTCAAAAAAAGAAAACCGCCATAAATTGCCTTGTAAATCACCGACATAAACATTACTAACCTCGCCATCCCCCCCAAAAGTAACATTAGGAGCACCTAAACCGTTAGCCTGGGTAACGTCCTTGATCGGGGTCTTATATTTAAAATAATTTACGTTCAACACCCACGGTTCATTAGGTAGCTTATCAAGTGAGACTAAAAATATTGCGCCTTGCCCGTTGCTATTTGCGTTAGATTTAGGATCATAATTATTGTATCCGCTTGAGACGATGACAAAGGTGCCGTAGAGTGGATTACTTGCGCTTCCTCCTATTCTGAATTTTGCTATCAGTGGGCTAGAAACAATATTTCCCATGTCAATATCTGTTTTATCAGTAAACTCCCATAATGCTCCTGCGCCCGAGGAAAAATCTGCTGGGTCGGTAACATCTAATGCAAAAATGCCCTTTGAACCGCCTCCCATGCCAGAAATAAGTACAGTCTTCCATGTACCATTAACTAACGTATCCCTGATAGTCATTTTGCCGTCAACATACGATTGATGTGTATAGTAGGGGTCAGTTAACGCAGGTAATTTCGGAATTAGCGCGTTGGGTGTATAAGCAAAAAGCTCAGTCCCGTTGTCAGCATCAAACGCATGTAAGAAACCGTCATTAGCGCCGACATAGATCGCTTTTTTCCTGCCTACATTTTCACTATAAAATATGGAATATCCATTAGTAGAATGGTTCTTAGCAGGTGCACCGTAATACGTCGGCGTACTATTGATGATGTCACCTAAGATGCTGTCACGCATTCGAAATTTACCAGGGGAAGTGAGATTTCCGTTTAATACATTCTCCATACTACGGTCACCACGGAGATAATTAATACGCTCTGCAGCCAAATTATCTGCGACACCACTCTGCGGATTGATATTGAAAGTTACTTGATCTTCAACGCTAAAGTTAGCACCTCCCATCCAAATGAAAGGCACAGTTTTGAGCGTTCCATCCGCATTTATTTTTGATGTGTATATATTCCGCTTTTCTGGTGTTGGGAAAGGCGAAAGTCTGGTTGTCGCATCGCCACTTAAGATTTGGCCAGCATTCCATATGTTATCTGAGCCTATATTTGTCGCACTCTTTTTAAATAAATACCCTGACCATCGTTCGGACGAAAAACCTGGTTCGTAAATATAGGGATTATCACTTGCGGCTGTCGACGAAATACCTACGCCTGCCAATGTTCCGCCTGAAGAAATTACCGATTGGAAAATTCTGTTAATCGCATCCATCATCTTTCTGGGATTACTTGCCAAGAAAAAATTATCCGGATCAATTTGATTAATACTGGCCCATTCAGTATTGCTATTAACGACTACTTTACCGTCGCTTGCTGTGGTTTTAAATGGATTTTTATCACCATTTCTATCGTTGAAGCCACCATATTTTGCAGCCAGATATAATTGAGAAAGACGCGGAGCGGTATTTAGCCTGCTAATGTTATCCATCGAGCCATTTCCGTTTTCATCAACGTCAATGGTAAAAGTCTTCACCCGAACAGGCTTATCGAGGCGAATATCATTTGTATTTGCCCAGTAAGCTATTCCCGCAAGAAAAAAAGTGCCATCTATTGATCCCGTATAGGACGAGCTCATATTTGCGAGCGACGGTATAGGCGAAGAGTTACCGAATGCACTACCTGATTCCATTGCTGCGACAAGATCAGTTTGAACCTTGACATCAAATGCTGGAAACTTAGGATTTCCTTTCCCGTCAGAAATGGCAATATCCGCAGGGCGCTTAGGCCGATTTGCCCCGTTGAGGGTGGAGCCAGGAATATAGGTATCTTCGTGCGTATTTGAATCACCTATCGCAATGATGTAATTTCGCTGGCAAGCTGCTTCAATTGGATCTGTCCATTTCGATACAACCTGAAAATCATCCTTCATTGCAATGGTCATACCTGAAGTGCTTGCAGAAGTAGCTAAATTGCCTTGTAAATATCGAATACTTTCGAAATACAGCTCACTTAGTGGGTCAAAGGTTTTATAGTTGCCACTACGCCCAAATTTGTTGAGGTAATTGACCACGCCACTGTTACCGCTTACATCATTCTCAGGATTAGTATAAAAAATACCGGTTAGAGGATCCCATTCAGGACGATCGTTAGGCTCGGCTGAAAAACCGCTCAATGATCGATACTGATTTTCCCCAACGTACTTCAAAGGCGCCCGCAACACCCCGCCATAACGTGTATTTGCATTATCCATGAGATAACCAAACGCGCCATAGCGTACCGAATTTTGATTTCGCTGCATATTTCCAATCGGCTTATAAACACCGCTTGGATAGTGGCTACACAACTCCACTCTACTTACACTTTCAGAACTATCGCAAACTTGCACTCTAACCAAAAACTCCCCCAATAAACGATCTGTTACGTTAAGTAATTTGGCATCGTAAGAAGAGTTATTTGTGGGGTACGTACGAGAACTAATGCAAGAATTGATCGTATCTACGTCACTAAAAAAAATTTTATTTTCGCAATTCAAAACGTATAGTTTTGCAACCTTATAAGGTGTAACCATTTCCGGCGCACTCACTGTTAATGAGGCAGCTATGTACTTTCTTATAAAATAGTTTGAATTGTAGAAGTTTCCAGGCAGAAAAGCGCGTTGCAAAATGGTTTGGGAAGAAGTATCAACAATCCTGTCACCACCAGTTAACGACAACCTCAACATATCGATCGAGGATGCTGACACCCAATTCATAAAATTTCCACTAAAAGCAGATCCTCCACATTCAAAATGTGCGTCGGCGTCTTTTACCGCATAAAAGTAGCCATTTTGCATATCTGACCAGCTCGCCAATTTGGTAGACTTACCATTCGAATCTGAAACATTAAGGCCACTATTATTAACAAGCGTAAAGCTTTTCAGACCACCATTCTGATAGCATTTTTTGCTATTAAAATATCCTAGATACTCGATATTTCGATTGTAGTCAGTTGCATTGTTGTAAGCGGCTTTGACGGTGGGAAACTCTACTGATAAATCTAGCAATAGATTGGGGTGGACGTTACCACTACCTATAAAAAGCGGGGTATCTGATAGCATGACCAATGGTGGAGCCGCACTGGAAATCATTGATACTGATATCAAGAAAATCGCGGCAAGATGGTTCAATCGAACTACATTTGAGAATAACGTCAATAACTGATATAGAAGAATCTTCATGTTGATTGAGCTGCCTTTCGATACACACTTTGTAACACGACTTGGGTCTCTGGACTGGCACCAAACCCAATTGCGGTAACACGGAATACATATTTTGTTTTCTCATCTGCTCGCTGCCCAGCATCAACGTCGGGAATAGCTTCAATAACATAGCGAGGTAATTTGCACGGAAAGAATGCCATACCTGTGATCATAGTTTGCCCAGTGAAATGACCAAATTTGACACCTACCCCTGCGCCTTTATCAGAAGCTATATCTGCACTTAACCAAATAGGCAAGGCTCCACTAGATGCTGGCAAACACAACCCTTGATAGAGATTACCGTCGCCCTTTCCGCAACCGTCTTCGAAATATAAATTTGATGAGGCGTCAAACAAGAAACTTCTCCCGGTGGAGGATTGAGCTTGGGTATCAATGTCCATTTCAGCATCTTTTAATGCAGCCTCAGCAGAAGTTAAGGCGATTTGTCGATCACGGTCTCCTCTTGCAGCTTTTTCCCCTTGCAACGCTAAGTTTGCTAAAGAAATACTAAGCATTAGCACAACAACTAGCATCAGCAGCGAGATAACCAAGGAGACTCCACGCTGGGCTGGGAAGTGCAATATTTTTCGCGTTATCTTGCCTTGTTTGATAAATAAGTTTTTCATTTCTTTCAACTCGGCGCCTGACAAGTTCCACGGATTGGATCTATCGGGCAGTTGTTTCTCAACACGATTGTTGAAGCAAATATTTTGCGCAATCGATTGCGCCGTGCTGCAGAAATTTCAACTTCGCTAACTGTTGTACCTCTATCGAATGAGGATGCTATTGCGGCATATTCATCTCCAAACAAGTTATATGTTTTTGTAGCACTTTCATGTCGAGAAACCTCGCCTCCACTAATTAACATCGCAATCTTTACTTCCGTTACTTTTTTCCAAAAAGTTTTACGATTTAGATCAGCTTTCAGCTCAGCCGAAGTGATACCTACTAATTCTAAATTAGCATCAAGTGCATTTATGGCACTGGCATTTAGAAATTTGTTCGCGCTTCCGTTAGTTGGATTACTCGTATCAACACCATATAAAACCTGAAAAGACTCGACGCCTTTTACGATTGCTTGAGCACTCCAACCCATTGCGCCACTTTTTGAATTTATCGACTGGTATTTACAAAATAATTCAGGTTCTCTATTTGCGTTATATGCAACGTAATAGATGCTCCAACCACGATCCTCATCGGCGGTATCAGATGAAGATGGTGCAGGCACTGAGAATCCAGCACAATTAGTTATTGTCCCATCACCGCTACCAATACCACCGCGTCCAAAAAATCTAATCCCAAGAAGGTCGCTTGAATTTATCGAAGAATTACTAGGCGAAGATATATCGTCCGCAGTCGGGCTGACGGCGCTTCCATCCATTCCAACGATGTCAGCGCTAGCGCTAGAGGGCGTGATTTGTGGGGAATTATTAAAATCGTAGTTGACGTAACCCGCTTGCCTTAAGGACCTGGCAACATTATCTAATGCAAAACTTGCTGATTCTTGAATATCGAGATGATCAGATTGGGTCAAAAAAGAACTTTTTGTCGATATTATAAGTGCTGTCCCTATGAGTAAAACCAACAATCCTAAGGCTAGCGATATCATCAGCTCAATCAAGCCGATACCTACTTGATTTTGGATAGTTGGAATTAATTTATCACTTTGCAAGAAGCCAGTATTCATAATTACCTAACGTAAGATTCAACACTGATTGCGAAATTCGGTGATTCTTGTACTCTTTTCTCTACAAAAGTACCATCCGGATTTTTGACGGTCCAACCTATCTTTATTACGAATCCAGCATTGGAAGCAGAAGAACAGCCCCACGTAAGCTGCTTGCCTGAACCAGGTGAAGCCGCACTATCTCTGCACACAAGAACGCGTGCTCCTGGTAACGATTTCTTTACGCGTACAAGCCACTCGTAAATATCTGCTTTGGCGAGTTCAGTTGAACTGCAGCTTGCGGCAGTCGAATAGCAAAGCGTTGGTATTGGGGGATTGCCATCCGTTTGGGAGTTATATTTGATTGTACTGAAGACGTTAGCGCCATCTGCTAGCTTCATCTGTGCGTCACTTGATCGCATTTTTTCTGCTAACTCGTTTGAGAGGGCAACAGCCACGGAGTGAAATGCGCTTTGCTGAGCAGTGCGGAGAGAGGCTAATTGGAGACCAACCGCACCCATGGCACCAATTGATAAAATGAATAGAGAAATTAAAACTTCTAGCATTGAGAAGCCTTTTGCCCGAATGGTAAGCAGTTCCAGATTCATACAATGTTATTTTACGCTTCATTATGTTACTTAACGATACGTAGTATAACTAAAATGAAGGAGAAGCTCAGTTAATTTCACCCTGAAATGTGTAAGAGTTTATTACGCTCAAAATCAAAAAAGTTAATTCGAAATACTTTATAGAACGCGTGATATTTTGAAGACGTATTGATATGAAGAGAGATGGAAGTATCTCGATATTGTCTGTCAGGTTACGATTGCAGCACGAGGTAGCCGCCCAACAAATCAAATGTCGATGTACAATTTTCGAGCGCAAAAGCAAAACCCCTCACTGTTTTCACAGGGAGGGGTAGCAATAGGGAGCCTGACGATAACCTACTTTCACACTGGTTGCAGCACTATCATTGGCGCAGAGTCGTTTCACGGTCCTGTTCGGGATGG
>NZ_JBMPPH010000042.1:0-35493 GCF_049340285.1 Undibacterium sp. SXout20W
CTTGGGTAAGATGTGTGTATGTCATTTCGGGCAACTTTGACTTGGAGGTCTGGAAGGCCGGATGCTACTGCATCTTCCCACCTTTAACCATTTATCTTCAGTTGCACTTCATAGTTGAACTCGCGATCTTAAATGTGATGAGTTATTCCAGATATCGATACTAATTCCTTGGATCGGGCGCATGAAGACTCGGTGGGTCGACTACGCTCTGTGTCGTTCTAAACATCGAGGGTTAGTACCGTGATGCACTCACTTTTTTTCACATTGAATGCCGTTTAGTGGGAATAACGGGAATAGTGCAAAAATGGGTCATCAATGCTGATTACGCCTTGCAGTCATCACGAGGTCAGGTCCAAGCCTAGCTTACTGGACAGAACGAAGGTGAAGAGTCCCAGAGCCAAAAGCAAGAGCGTAAAGACGACGACCACCTTGCCGCTCGTGCGCAGTACCGCGCGTTTCTCCGTTTCTTGATCATAATGCCATTTGATGGCGAAGAACATACCAATGCCAAGCACCAGGAGCTTGAATGTAACTAAAACTATAGGGACCCAATCCATCATTTTTGTATTTCCAGGCTAATTATTGACACGAAAAATCGCGGGAAAACTGCTTAACAATCCAGTTTCTGCCTCATCATTTTTTTCAAAACATAGTCTCTTGCACCCTGCATGAATCGTTCATGGTTTCGCACCATAAAACCAGAATAGCAGTCTGCATCGTGATTTACGGGGTACAAATGAGCGAGGAGGAACTATCAACACCACCATGCAAAAGTGATGTTGCTGCAAGTAGTAATGCATACTACTGCAAAGCGATTTCTATTGATCGAGACAAAATGTCTCAGCTATGATTTATACAATATAAGAATTGGCTGATCTGACAAGCCATGATGAAAGCGTAATGAATAGCATGTCAATATTCCCAGCAATGTAGACTTTAGTACGCGCTGGCATGAAATTTTTCTCAGCGATGACTATCCGGAAGTGCACTTTACAATTTTTGCAAATTCAACATTCTCGGCGTTTAATTAACTCTATAAAACGACATAGAGAAGTTTCAAAAAAGCCAGTAGGCCTGAATCAACTTCTTATGAACCCCTGACGCACGACCTAACCAAATGGTCTGATGCCAATCAACACCTGATGTAAATGCATCGCAAAAACACCCCAGGCCACTAGTCCGACCAACACTGTAACGGCGGTCATTATCAGCGAGATCGGCGGCGGCGCGGCAGGGCTTACTCGCCTTTGGCGGCAAGATTTAAAATCAAGAATAGCCCAAACTAAAAAGCTCCCAAATAAGACGATGCCAGCAAGAGAACCGTTAGAGAGCAAATGAGCAAACGCCCACGTCTTCACACCAAGAATCATGGGGTCTTTTAATTTAATTTTGATACCGTTTCGTGGAACGTAAGCGGCAATAAACAAAACAAACGCAACAAGATTAATCATTCCGGTGAGGTGCCATGTCCATAATGGCGGCGTCCATATCATGGGTGTTGATACTCTGGCTTGACCGAAGCCGACAATAATGAGTACAAACCCGACCAACGAAAGCAGAGAATAAATCCCTTTCCACTTACCTGCCCCAAGTCGTTCAATTTGACGCGTCCGCCAAGAATCAGCAAAAATTCTGACCGAATGTATGCCTAAAAAAACAATGAGCCCCAGAATAAGAATTGCCATTAAATTGCCCCTTTTTCATCGCCGTTCGCGTAGACATCCGCGCATTGAGTCATCCTACCTGAATTTAAAACTTCACGGTACGACGATGTTAAGGCGGCCTTAAAGATATACCTTTAGATGTACCTTTAGATGTAACTTTAGATGTAACTTTATAGGTAACTTTACTCATACCACGAAGCCAAACAACTGCGTTGGTACCGTAGCCAATACTTGTTGACGATCTTTCAGATCCGGTAGCCACTGATTCAATAAGCGACGCTGGCCGCGTACACAGCCGTGGACTCAAACAAAGTGTGTGGCCAATCACTTCCTCATACCAATTGCTTTACACCATAATTTGAGCGCAATAATGGGAGTGCCTCAATGGCGATCTGCTGCCCACGGCCATCAGCACCATTGATCAAATTGAAATACGCTAGGTGCAGCGAAATTTTTCTAAAGTCACGCTCGTGCAAACGAATGCACATCAGAGAAAATTAGCTTTATCACTCTTTTCACGGATTGCACCGGCCCAGCGCCGAATCGGTTTTCACACTGACGATCAGCCAGAATCCGTTTGCGCAATTAGATATAAATTGCCTTAATCGTTATCTGAAAATTGTCTTTTCTTTGCTTCGTGTTAGGGTGACGTTCCAAGACGCCATCGCCCAGATATTGCAGTTGTTTGAGCAGCGCTGGATCTTTTGAATCATCGGCGATCGCGGGCGTGATTGGTCCCAATTTTTGTTCGACCTTGACCATTTTTTCGACGATCATTTTTTGATCTGGATATTTAGCCTTCATGAAACGAATCGCACAACTATCCGCTTGCAATTCTTGCTGCTCAGAATAATTGACCACCATGTTTTTCAATGCCGACGCGTAGCTTAATGCGGCACCAGCATTCACGTGAGAGCTATCGGAAAGAAGTTTCCTGAAGTTGTCGATAGAGTCGAGACCATCAGCCAATCTTGCCTGATAAGCACGCGTTTGGTGTCTCTGTAAAACATGCGAGACTTCATGCGCAATAATAAAATACGGATACTCCGGAGGCGTGCCTTTTTTGAATAAATCTCTATCAATTAAAATAATGCCGCCCGGCAAAGCAGTCGCATTGCCATAACTACTTTTGACGACGATGATTTTAAAATCATAAGGATTATCTTCAGGTACATTTTTGAGAATTTCCGCCAATACCTCCCTGGCTTGCGCGTAGGTCTTCTTTATGTCTTTATTTTTATTTTCGTCCAACACCTCAGCCTCTGGTACTTTACTTTCGCCAAGCTGCTTTTCCAGATCCATGGGCATCCAATTCAGGTTTCTGGCTGCTAATTTGACGATGTCTTTTACAGCCAGTGGTTGCTGACCATTTTTCGACAATCCATCCACGAAGCCTTTCACTTTCAGTTTCGCGGCCAGTATGCCGAGGGACGTAAGATTGTCTGTAATACCGAATGGCTGTATGGGTTGCTTGCATACTGGGTCAAGCACGACATTGGACACGCTAGACCAAGTATCGATGTCGATAATACTGAAGCCGCCGGAAGCGCTGGCCGACGCGGAAGTTGAATCCGCTTTTTCGGCTCTTTCGTTTTTATCGCTTCCGTCTTTAGTTTTTGAAGACGAGCCACCGGAAAAAAAATTACCAATCGATTTAAACAACGAAGGCGAGTCTGATTGTGGCTTGGAATCCGAACTTTCTGCCTGCTTCGCCGGTTCGATCTTTGCCTGATCTTCTCCACTATTTGCGCTTGACAGCAGCATCAATGCAAATAAACCTGCACCGATGTGCACCAAGTGCTTAGCGGGGAACGATACGGTTTCCCGATTTTTTGCTTGAGATTTGAAGCGCGTCATAAGAATTCACCAGAAAAAATAAAACAAAGAACTAGGGATTTTTAGTAGTGCGCAAGACATCTAAAATGCTGTCGCGATTGAAGTAGCAATCTGCTTCATCAAAAATCGCTGCCTGATAGAGAAGTTTGACGTCAGCAGGAAGTTCTTGCGGATCCAACTCCGCTAACTTGGTCTTCAATGTTTGTAAATCATCGGCATCGGGAATTTCAAAGTTTCCGCGATACGTTCCCTTCCTGGTCACCAAAACCCAGTTGTAACTGGTACCCGGCTTTATATTTTCTATCCACAAGGGTTGTCCGGCGACATAGGATGGCAGCTTCACAAGCTGATTTGTGTCATCCACTTTGACGGTCAAACTTACTAAGCCTTCCTGACTCGCTGCACGCAAGTCAAAGCCAATTTTATCGTTCATAATGAACACTTTTCCCGTCGGCGTGCCTACTGGCGGCGGTGCTTCAAAGCGTTTTCCTCCGGTCGCCTTGGTATCAAGTAACGCCAGCCAAACGGTCTTTAAGGACTTCGCAGATAAACCTTTTACGGTCTTACAAACATTGGTTTTTGAAAGCTCTTTCGATAGGCTTTCCGTTCTCGCTGAATTCGATTTTTGTGGCGGCATTTGACAATCTTCAGCAAAGGCATGTCCTACACAAGTGGTCATCACCAACAAGGTCGCTGCAATATTCGTTTTCATACTTTTAGACATCCATCAGAAAAATTTATTCATCACTAAAAAGACATCAAACTCATCGCCCATACGATCGTTCCCCAGAAAATAACTGAACGTGCCCAGCTAAAGAAATAGCCTATCTTTACAGTTCCCGTATAGTATTTTTTATACTGCTGTTCAGGCGATGCCTCTGGAATAATTTTGATCGGGAGTAAATTTTTCAAGGCATGCACAACACGTATCCGATAGTTCGTTTGATGTTCTTTGTGGGGCGAATTTTTAAGTGTATGAATGACTTCAAACATCTTCGTAGCGAAACCAACCACAACACAAGCGTAGAGTCCCTTGATCACAAATTCAAAGGTATAACCTGCGACTGTAGAAAACTGAATCCAGTTGTTGTAAACCGCGAAAATCAAGAGACAGGATAAGACTCCGCATAATGTCGCAATCACCATAAACCTATGCTTTAACTTACCTTTCTCTCTACGCGCCTGGTGCTCGACGACATCTTTTTCCTGATCTTTACTTACTTCAGTTTTCTTCGCTTCAAGCTCTTCATTTTCTTCGATGAGTTTTTGGATTTGTTCGATCGGGGCAGAAACGAAACCATCAAACAGGATCGATATCGAAATCAGGAGCGGCGCCAGGATGATATTTTTCTCGACGAAAAGATACACCGACGCACAGATAAAATAGACGACCAATAACAAATATACGACGATAAAAGAAACGATAACTACCGTACCCAGAGCCGTTCGCAAGTGCCCTTTACTCAACTGACGGATATGCATATCGAATCGTGTTGCTACCACATAGCCCGACCAGAATTGCCCCACGACCCAGGCAAAACAAAAGGCGATTCCCATATCGTTGAATAAACCCTGCAAAGGTAAAAAACTTTTGATCGGGTGTTCAAGGCTGACTAGCCTGGCACCGTGAATAATAACGCCCGCTAATTTTCCTAATGGCGTGAGGTAGGTGTCATCGCGGCCCCAGTCTCCACCAAAGAACACTGGATTCTGCTCCCAACCGGACGCCTCATTAAAATCCTGACCGCCAAGATCAATCACCGCCAATTGATTTTGAACCGCCGAAAAATTAATTGGTGATGTCTCAAAAGCTGGTTCCTGTTTTTTCTCATCATCAGCTTTCAACCACGGATTTTCATCAGCACTTTTTGCTTCCTCAGCGAGCTTGCAGGCGTAGGAATTAAAGCCTTCATGCAATTGCTCCGCAAAACGGGATTGTAGAATTTCTTCTTCACCAATGAATTGCTCATTGACCATGCCTAGCGATTTATCTAAGCCTCCATCGCCAAAATGAACTCCCTTCGCACAGCGCTCCAGCATCCATGCATGCTTGGGAATCTTTAAATTTCCCTTAACCCCATCAGGCGTTAAGATCAAGATTCGCTTCGCTTCTTGATCGAGTAATTCGTCCAAGGATGCCTGACACGCTTTATCTTCGCTATTCGGTTTCGACAGTGGTGACAGATCAAAATCAATCGCGAGTCGTTGCGTTCCTTTTGCAAGAATCGCAGCAATATCTTGCCGCATCACACATCGATCTAATGGTCTTTTCTCACTATATTGATCGAAGAACCGTTGTTCACTGATCGTCACAACAATCGGCGTATGACTGTTAATACTGACATCCTGAGGCGTATCTTGTACTGCCATACCAGCAACCAACAACCAGGAAAATTTGGTAAAAATTTTCAGGGCACCGAAATGCTCAAAAATACCCGCCAGCGCAGCACTGAAAAGAACGGACTTCCATTGTTCTGACACAAACTCAAAAACACGCGTACAAAAATGGATGAAGAATGAAAATATCTTGTTGAGGTTCGTTTTTATTTTCATATATCAATAATTAATACTTCGAGCGAAAAAGTGAGTTCAGTTCTTCTGTCTTTGATTGTGAAAAATGTCGAATGCGCAGAAATTGATGCCAAAACAGGATACGAGACCTCATTCCGCATTTCTGCTTAGTCATTAAAATTACATAATACTTAAGATAGTTACAGATTCTTACATTAATATTAGAGGCAGCGCAGAAAATAGAAAAAAAAAGTAAATGTTGTTGTTTTTTCTAAATATTGCTTTGTCGTTTTTATTTCTGGTTTTCGGTTCAGTTATGGATTCAGTTTTTGAAATGAGGACTTATCGACCGGATAAGTGATATCAAAAAGAATTTTTTGGATTTCTGGTCACAGAGATGACTCAGTACATCGGAGCGTAGCGACGGTGTAGCACGTCAGTCTGTAGGCCCATAGAGTCCGTTCCTATAGAGCGCACGTGTGCCAATAGGACGCTCCCTCCCTTGCCGACCTATGGCAGCGGCAATAACAGTTTAAGGAAGGCTGGGAAAGTTGCCCTAGAAAAATACTAATACCAGATTTGAAGATATACGACAGCGTCGGAACAACAAATTAACCTTAAATTTGATATGAGCACGCCAACTACGCACACTCATATCCTGACTCATATCCTGACTCATTGATCTAAAAATCAATCCCAACGTACATAAGTAATTAATTTATGGACGACAACTGTAATGGCCGCCGCTTTTTGCGAATAAGTGATTAAAACTCATCCCATTCTTCATTATAAGCATTGGCGACGCGCTTTGATGCTTGTGATGCTTGTGATGCTTGTGATGCTTGTGATGCTTGTGATGCTTGTGATGCTTGTGATGCTTGTGATGATTGTGAAGCTGCTGCCGGCTTATACGAATTGTTCTTAACGAGACTTCTTGATGTAAGTGCCGTGGTAAGCCTGACAGGTCTATTTGAAGCGGTTGAACTGGCGCTTTTAGCTTGATAACCATGTTCAGCACTCAGCGTAAAAGTATTGACCAATTTTGCCAGACTAACGGCTTGCTGTTGTAGCGATGTCGCCGCCGCTTCGGCCTCCTCAACCAGTGCTGCGTTTTGTTGTGTGACCTGATCCATCTGAATCACAGCTTCGTTAATTTGGTGTATTCCTGCTTGTTGTTCCTGACTAGCAAGATTAATTTCTGACATGATGTCATTCACGTGCTTGATGCTATCAGTAATATCAACGATCGTATTGCCAGCCTGTGTTACGAGAGAAGTTCCCATTTCTACTTTCTCGACTGAAACCCCAATCAATTGCTTAATTTCTTTGGCCGCCTCGGTACAACGTTGCGCCAGGATACGCACTTCGCTCGCGACTACCGCAAATCCTCGTCCTTGTTCGCCTGCTCTTGCGGCTTCAACCGCTGCATTCAGTGCGAGGATATTGGTTTGAAACGCGATACCATCAATGACACCGATAATATTGACGATCTTGGCCGAGGACTCGTTAATTGCCTCCATGGTAGTAACAACCTGTGACACAACGTCCGCACCGCGCACGGCAACTTCAGATGCCGTTTTTGCTAATTCGTTAGCTTGTCGGACGCTTTCGGCATTTTGATTCACGGTTGACGTTAACTCTTCCATCGACGATGCAGTTTCTTCTAAAGAGCTAGCCTGATGTTCAGTGCGTGATGACAGATCCTGATTACCCGCAGCAATTTGCTGGGAAGCAGTACTAATCGTATCCGTACCCGAGCGTACCTGCGTGACAATCGATGCCAAGTTAGAACGCATTTCATTCAAGGCATAAAGCAACTGGCTGACTTCGTCTTTCCCACTAACTGAAATATCAAGGCTCAAATCGCCACCCGCAATGGTGTCGGCGATACTCACAGCCTGATCAATTGGAACCGTAATAGAACGTCGGATAGCGAATGCCAGGCCTGCACCAACAAGCGTAGCCAAACCACTTGCACCGATCAACAAGCGAATTGAAAACAAATATTCGTCATGAACCACGTCAATTTGCATTTGATTTTGCTTTTCTTGCAAATCAACCATCGCATAAAGATCCGCAAATAAGCTGTCTTGTAGCGGCTGAACTTGATTCATTAATAATAGCGTTGCTTCTTCTGCTTTTCCGTCATTAACCAGCGACACGACGTGGTTTAAACGGCGCAATGTTTCAGGCGCGTGCGTTTGAATATCAGCATAGATTTTCTTGGCTTGCTCACTCTTTACTAAGACGCCCAATTTTTCTACATTTGCACTAAATTCTTTCGTACCACGATCGATACGTTCCAGCATCGATGCAAGCTTTTCTTTGTCCTTGTAAAGAATATAGTTACGTACCGATCGTGCCACAAGATTTAAATCCAGCAGCATCTTATTACTCAGAGCGATCTTCGTATTGTTCTCATACACTACAACGTCCATACTGGTTTTGGTCGCCGAAAGTGACGACCAACCAATAGAAGTAATGGCGATTAATAGCAACAAAATACTGCCAAATGCCACATTAAGTCTGGTACCTATTTTGAAGTTATTCATACGCCCTCAATCATTAAATTTTGATCATTAAATTTTGATCATTAAAAAATACTTATCATCGATTTTTATACATCCAAGATGTTTTACAGTGTGACGTCCAATGCATAAAACAGGCTAGAAAGCGCATACTAATACCACTTTGCGAAGATACTTTTAATCTATGTCAAACGTTTCCAATTTCTTCAAAACGAAAAAATAGCCAGGATTTAATCCAGGCACTGTTAATATTAAAAAACGTTTCCAATTTGGGTCGATGAAAAATTTTCATCTGAATGAAAACATATAAAGAGACACATTTAAATTCGTCAAAAAAAATAACCCCAATACTCTGGGGGAAAGTATTGGGGTGAAGGGCGCTTCTAACAATGATCAAATTGACGAGTTGATATTCAACGACTTTTACTAGCGAACCAGATTATTCTACTGCGAGCTCAAATGGCGTTGCGGGCAAGCCTCGACTATTTTTTAAATTGGCACCAATCGGATTATCAGCCCACGCATAACGAACATACTTGGGTTGCGTGATCTGTGTGCTCCATACATACAACTTCTCTCGAACAATTTTTCCTTCAGCCCAAACAAATTTTTTATCCGCACCGGCAATAGCAAGCTGGTGAATGACACCATCGAGCGGAACTTGTAAGCGACTACCTTCGAGATTAAAACTAAGAATCAACTTACTCCCACGTCGCTCTAAGTGTCGTGGTGTCGGACCTGATACTGGTAAATTCGAGTCTCGATAAGCAAGCTTCATCGCTTGTAACGCCAATCGTTCACCAACGGCTTGCTTGTTAAGAGGGTGAATATCATTCCATTCCCCTATATCGATCGCGACCGCCATCCCCGTATTATTGACACGCAAGCTTTGTCGCTGTGCTTCGCGAAGCTGCGCCCAATTGCTCTCCGCCGGAAGCGTATTGGCTGCCTGGTAATTAGCCAATTGCACAAATATGAACGGGAAATCCCCTTGTTTAAAATCTTGACGCCAGTTACGTATTAAATCAGGAAATAAAGAGCGATACTCATCGCTGCGATCAGTATTGGATTCTCCTTGATACCAAATAACACCCTTCATTCCTAATTCTAAACAAGGCGCCAATTTGGCGTTATACAGTCCATAGGGTAGCCACGGAAACATGGTGGTCTTTGGCGGCTCGTTGGTGGCAGCACTGATTTTATATTCCCAATCACCGTCAAGAGAAATACTCTGCGTCCCTAACTGAAGCGCATATTTTTTATCTTTAATAAAGCCAGCGTTACCCGACGACGAAATCACGTTGACAACCAATGTATTTGTGCCCGCTTTTAACAATCCTACAGGAATTGAGTAGTTGCGCGAGATATACAAATTAGATGTATTGCCGACTTCAGTGCCATTGATATACGTGTGATCAGCATCAACAATGGCCCCTAAGGACAAGCTAGCGCTATTTTTGATCTGATTTTCGGATAAATAAATCTGCTTGCGGAACCAGACTGCACCATAGTCAAAATGAATGTCTTGCTCATGCATATTTCCAGGTACGGTGAATTTCTGCCAATCATTCTCATCCACAGCGCCATATGCCCAGCCTTTTGCCAGCCCTACATCGTCACGTGCTAAGGTCGAAAACCACTTATCGGTTGCAGCGTTTTGTTTGTTAATTGCATCTTTCAGAACCACATCGTCTTTGTAGGGTCCGGTACGCGCAAGATAGTGCGGATATTTGGCTAATGCTTCTTCGCTCATCCAGGCCTCTGCCGGTGAGCCACCAACGGCGAGCATAATGATACCGATAGGAATATGATATTTATCGTACAATTGTTGAGCAAAGAAAAAGCCTGCGGCGGAAAAATTAGCAAGATTTTGGGGCTCTGCCGTTTTCCATTGCCCCTGCTGAAAATCAGACAGCGGACCTTTGAATTCATACACCCA
Source organism: Undibacterium sp. SXout20W (assembly GCF_049340285.1). Taxonomy (NCBI): domain Bacteria; kingdom Pseudomonadati; phylum Pseudomonadota; class Betaproteobacteria; order Burkholderiales; family Oxalobacteraceae; genus Undibacterium; species Undibacterium sp. SXout20W. Next base: position 10,479 of record NZ_JBMPPH010000042.1, read on the forward strand.
AGGAACATTAAATTCGCGTATTTGAGGATAATGTGTCGTTGTCAATAAAGCTGGGTATTGACTCTTAACATCACCCATCTTTAATTCCATATTCGACTGCCCTGCCGCAATCCATACATCACCGATTAAAACGTCACACACCTTGAGTTTATTGTGTCCCGCAACTTGTATGCAGTATGGACCACCAGCTGGGAGCGCATTAAAGCTAACTTGCCACCGTCCATCGTGGGTTTGTGTGCGCAACTTCTGTTTGCCTAACTCAACGTCAACAACCTCACCCTCATCGGCCCATCCCCAAATTTTTATTGGCTTATCTCGCTGCAATATCAGACCATCACTGACCAATCGTGGCAAACGCACATCGGCATGCGCAAGACCGCTGATCAGGCAAGAAAAAAGCAAAGTAAAAACACTTTGTAACAGGAATTTATGCGGTTTCAATTTTCGGTTCCAAATTTCTATTGACGTCACTGATGCAGTATCGATCAAACATCCGCCATTAAAGCGGACATGCCCAAAAATGCCGGATAGGGTTCCGTAATAACAAATGTCGGGACATCGACAAGATAATCGGAAAGCCGTCCCTTTTTTTCGAAACGCTGTCTAAATCCCGACTCATAAAAAAACTGTCCCATTCGCGGAACGATTCCACCACCAATATAAACACCGCCCTGTGCGCCGAGAGTAATCGCTAAATCACTGGCAATCGTCCCAAGCATTTCGCAAAAAATAGAGAGAGTCTCATTACAAATCTGGCATTCCATTTCAAGGCCACGGCGCATGATCTCAGGGATATTTATGTCCGCAACCACTAAGCCTTTCACAGCAGCCAAGGCGGTATAGATTAACTTGAGCCCGGCGCCAGACAAAAAGCGTTCACTGGATACATGTCCAAATTGATCAAAAACAAATTTGAGGATTTCGATCTCTAATTGACTGTTTGGCGCGAAGCTCGCGTGCCCGCCTTCACTCTCCAGCGCATGCCAACCACGCCCTGTCGGAATCAGCCCGGACACACCTAAACCAGTACCAGCACCGACTAAACCAATTGGTGCATGATTCTTCACGTTGCCTTGCCCAACTTGTTTTTTTTGCGAGTTCGATAATGAAGGCAACGCCATCGCTAATGCCTTAAAATCATTCACTACCATCAAGGTATTTAAATCAAATTCATTTTGTACTGACTTAATTGAAAATTCCCAATGGTGATTGGTCATTTTTACGATATCACCATTGATAGGGTTAGCGATGGCAATCCCGGCCTTGCGTATTTTTACGCTACCTAAACTAAGAACATGTGGGCTGGTGATGTAGGATTCGATGGCATTCGAAATTGTTGGAAATTCAGCACAATTTAAGACGGTAATGGCCTCAATTTTTCCTGCAGATGTTTGCAAAGCAAAGCGCGCATTAGTCCCGCCAATATCAGCAATTAAGGAAGGGGAATTCGTCATTTTCTTCAATTAGGAGTCAAATAAAAAAAGGCAATTATCGTCGTTGGTTTATCCTTGCTAAAACGTGCAAAAAACCACTGTTTTGCACGTTTGAAGCTAGGTTTATTGTGTCTGCTAACGCATCCCAACCCATCAAAATCTACTCTGCTTTGGTATACATTCCCGCATATTTGAGACCAAAAAATGCAATGTAGGCGTAGCAAATAGCAGGAACAATGAATGAAAGATGCAAACCAAATTTATCAGCGAGTACACCCTGAATAAAAGGTACTAATGCACCTCCGACGATTGCCATACATAGCAAGCCAGAACCTTGTCCAGTAAATTCTCCCAGTTTGTTGAGAGACATACTAAAGATGGTTGGGAACATGATGGAATTACACAATCCTACTGCGATGATCGCCCACATCGCAAATTGATGTTGACCGAACACAGCACACATAACTAAAGCCATGGCTGCCAGCGCATTGAATGCCAGAGTTTTACCAGGACTAACGAATCGCATCACCGCAAAGCCAATAAAGCGCCCCACCATGGCGCCACCCCAATACAGACCTACATAAGTGGAGGCATCGGCGGTCGCTAAACCGGCAACATCCTTTTCACCCAAGAAATTAATCATAAAACTGCCGATACTCACTTCACCCCCGACATAGACAAAGATGCCAATAACACCTAGTACCAAATGACGGTATTCGAAAATTGACTTCTGTCCTTTGAGTACTTTGATATCTTCATTAGCCTCTGCAATTTTTGGCAATTTAATCACACTAAAAATAATCGCCAGAAAAACCAGTGTAGCCGCCAACATCAGGTAAGGCGTTTGCACAGAAGCAGCTTCTTTCGCATGTTGCGCCAGTTGCTCAGCACCAGACAACTTAGCTAAATCTGCCTGACTCATACTGACGACAGACAAAATTAATATACCACCGAGGAAAGGCGCAACCGTCGTGCCTAATGAATTGAAAGCTTGGGTCAACGTCAAGCGACTAGATGCTGTTGCGCTGTCACCAAGAACAGTGACATACGGATTTGCTGCCACTTGCAAAATCGTTATGCCTGTCGCAAGGATAAAGAAAGCAAATAGAAATAGCTCATAGGAACCTTGTGCTGCTGGATAGAACATAGCACACCCACTTGCGGCAATAAGTAAGCCAGTCACAATCCCATTCTGATAGCCGATTTTCTTAATCATGCTGCCCGCTGGAATCGAAACAATGAAATAGGCACCGAAAAAACAAAACTGCACCAACATCGCTTGCACGTAATTTAAATCGTAAATTGCCTTCAAATGCGGAATTAACACGTCATTGAGTGACGTTAAGAGACCCCACATAAAGAACAAAAACGTAATGATGATCAAGGCACCACGCGTACTCATTTTTTCTGCATTAACATGGGCACTTGTTTGCTCCATGTCTGATTGATGTTTGATTGGTTTTTCTTGCATATCGTCTCCTGATTATTTTTTGACTTTATTAGACCGGCATTTACTTACCTATTGGCATCACCGTTAATGACACTGGACGTGACTTTCTTGGATTTCTGTTTTGCTTCTAATTTTGATATTGGCAAACGCTGCGGCAAATTTGTTGTCCGTTTCAATCAGAAATGGTTGAGTAATTTCTTCGATCTTCTGTTTGTCATTGACGAAACACGCCAGTGGAATTTGTAGCGTTTTCTTTTTACTATCCGCATCTAGTTTGAGATAAGGACTAAGATCAATTTTTTTATTCTCACAGGCCGTGCCGCATCCTATGCTTAACAAAACAGGCGTCTGATTCTGCTCTTTGACCGCAATGTCAAATTGCAAAAAGCCATCTTTTAGTGCATCGGATAAAAAGATCGGATGAGATGTTGCTGCATAAAAGCTAGCTTTACCATTCCAGCTGATTAATTTGGCATCTTGTTGCGTATTAACCTGCACCGTTTTCGCTGAGATCGTTGGCAATTCAAACTGGGCATTAAGGTCACGCCCTAAGGAGCGTATTTCCTTGCCGCTGCTAATCGTCAAGCCGATTCCTGGTCGCTCATTGAAGATATAAATTGGCAGGGTTGAACTATTTCCGCACCCTTGCGTGCTCGAGACTTCAGGCAATTTTCCAAGCACTTCTTTGGAGGTATAGTTCAGCCCGTAACCACGTTCGAACTGGATTTTTTGTTGCGCTGAAGGACATACATCTCCAGGCCAGGAAAACGATAGTTTTCCTGTGAAATCGACGCGTTTGCCATGTTCATTGGTTTGGTACAGAACATCAGCAACGCCGCCACCTTCGGTACCCGGGAGCCATGCCACAACAAAGCTAGAAGAGAGATTGATCAGATCATTTAAGTAAGATGTATGACCGCCGACAAACACCGTGATAACTGGTACCTGATGCCCGGATACTTTCTTGACAACGGCCAGATCTTCCGGAAAGCGCAAACTATGCTTCAGATTATCGATAGGACCAATATCACCGTTTCCTTCTGCATACGGCGTCTCACCAACTACGGCGATGATCGCATCAAAGTCAGCAAGGCGGACGTTTTCAGCATTTGGGCTATATACGACTGAACCTACCGATGCCTTTTTCAATATACCGTCAAGAATACTGTCGCCATTCGGAAAATCACGATTAACATTGTCTGCCCCTTGCCATGTGATAGACCAGCCGCCCGTTTGATTGACCAGGCTATCAGCATTTTTACCAACGACCAAAATCCGCTGCGACGATTTGAGCGGCAACGCGTGTTGGTCGTTTTTCAGTAAAACCAGTGATTCACGTACTGCTCTGCGAGCCAAAGCGCGATCTTGCAGATTCTCTGCTTTACCAGCATAGACACTTGCTGAAGGTGGTTGGCCAAATAAGCCTGCGCGTAATTTGACGCGGAGAATGCGGCTAACTGCATCATCAATTCTGGTGACCGGAATCTCTCCGGCATTTACCTGAGCAATCGTATTTTTGATAAATGCTTGCCAGTCATCAGGAACCATGATCATATCCACGCCCGCATTGATGGCCAATGCGCAACTTGCATTGGTACATCCCGGTAGCTGACCAATTGCATTCCAGTCTGAAATCACGAAGCCATCAAAGCCCATTTTTTCTTTTAAGACATCATTCAGCAACTTTTTATTGCCATGCATTTTTCCATAATCAACAGGGGAGTCTGGATTGGTCGTATCGACCCAACTATTGTATGACGCCATCACCGTTTGTACGCCGGCTGCCATTGCGCCGAGGTAGCCTTGACCATGCGTCGTGAGCAAGTCTGCTTCACTGACTTTGGTCACCCCTTGATCTATACCCTGATCAGTGCCACCGTCGCCAATAAAGTGCTTAGCGGTGGCAATCACATGCTTACCTTCTTCAAACTTCGATTGCAAGCCGCTGACATACGCAAACGCGTACGTTTTAACCAAAGCCGGATCAGACGAGAAGCTTTCGTAGCTTCGCCCCCAACGGGGATCTTTATTGACCGCGACAGTCGGTGCAAATACCCAGTTAATACCGGTTGCACGCACTGCTTTTGCTACTGAGGTGCCGATTTCTTTGATAAGTTGTGGGTCGTGCGCGGCACCAAGACCTGCATTATGCGGAAAGAGCGTGGCACCATAGATATTGCTATTACCATGAATCGCATCAATTCCCCAGACCACAGGAATTGGATATTTCATGCCGGTATTCATCGACGCCTCATAGTACTCATCAGCCAACTTTACCCAGTCATTGACACTTGCATATTTATCACCATGAGGCCAACTACCGCCGCCGTTAAGCACCGAGCCTATGTAGTATTGGCTCACTTGCTTAGGCGAAATGGTCTTGATTTCAGGCTGCGTCATTTGACCTATCTTCTGTGCCAAGGTCATGCTCGCCAAAATTTCTTGTACCTTGGCTTCGATTTTTGGATCTTTTTGAATTGGTCCACTTATTTTCGGCCATGCAACGGCGTCACTTGCACTTGTACTTGTCGACGACATTGAGGTCAATAATGCAAGGCTTAGCACGGAATAAAAAGTTTGTTTTTTCATGGTTAGAAAAATATGGGTTAATGGACTTCAGCCGTCTTAATGTAGGACATTCAATAGAGCGAAGTCTGCTAAATGGCTTTTCTTTTCGATTTCTTCTTTTGAACGAGTCCGATATGTTGACTTTATAGCGTTCGTTTTATGGAAACGTTTCCATCGATGGCACCAATAATGAGTTAATTGCTTTTCTTTGTCAATAAAAATTTATGTAGTTAAGTTTCAGAGAAACTAAGAATGAGCTTAAAAATGAGCTTTAGAATAAGCCTTAATGATAAGACAGCTGAACATCAGATCAGATTCATTTCCAGACAGCCGTCATCACACTTTTTCTTGGGAGGGTGTAAGCAAATCGCTTACCATCGTACTCAACGGTAATCGTATGAGCGACGACCGCGCTGTTGCAAATTAACAGTACTTTGCTCGAATCCTCATTCTCAAAAGCGACAGTATCAATACCATCTATGCCGCTCGTTGAGGCGATACGCTTTGCCCCAGTCCGGACAAATCGACTGATATGCCCAAAAGCGTAATATTCAATATTTCGCTTAATCTCGCCTGTTTCGGTATTGTAGGTCAGGACACCTCGACAATTGTCGCAACCGCCCAGATGAGGGCTATCATGTTGATCAAGGATTAAATTCCACATCAACACGCCTTTTGCCCAATGCCGGGTACTACCGATAATCAAATTACCTGCGATCGATGGAAGTGCGGAATCCCAATCCGCATCCCAACCACCACCGGAGCACTCGGTAAGCCATGTTTCTTTCGTAGGATAGAGATCGTGAACGATCGTTTGTGCTGATGGTGATCCTGCATAACAATGCCATGCGATACCCGCTATATACGGCGCCGCTTGGGCATCGGCTAATACCGCTAACGGTGATTCCGGTTGGTCCCAGTTATGATCCCAGTCAAAAATCCTTGTACGAACTTTATTTTCACTCAACAATGGGCCCAGATAGTGGCCCACAAACCTCGCACGATCTTTGGAATCAAAGCGCATACCAGGATAATTAGTTGGTTCAAAATGCGGTTCATTTTGAATACTCAGAAAATCGATAGGTATTCCTGACTGTTCGTAAGTGCGGATAAATTTCAAAAAGTAATGCGCATACACATCATAAAAATCTGGATTCAGTGACCCTTGATAAAGATGGCGATTGGATTTCATCCATGCGGGGGCACTCCATGGCGTTGCCATTATTTTTAAAGTTGGATTGAGCTTAAGCGCCTGCTGCAATGAAGGTACAAGATTTGCAGCTTGTGGCGCGCTCGAAAAAAAGCGTAGCCCTTCATCAGTCTGATCTTTTGGCGCATCATCAAGACTATAATGCGCCTCCGAAAAATCCGATGCACCAATGGTAATCCGCGTAAAGTCAAACCCAAGTCCACCATTCTCGCGCCCGAACAACTCCGCCATGACTTTGTCCCTTTGTTCTGCAGACATTTTCTTTTGCAAAATAATAGCGGATGCATCTGTCATGGCTGCTCCAAAACCTTGCATTGACTGATAAGTTTTAGAAGAATCAACACGAACATCAATGTTTGCGGCGCTGCGCACTTGAAAATGTTGATCAACTTTTTGGGTCAATAGGTTTGTCTGATCTGCCGTCGTCAGCCATAGTTGAACGACTGATTGACCTGCAAAGGCCAAAGAAGGACTGAATATGCTAAAGGCTAACAGGATGACGCAGCGAAACAGAATCGATAAGTTTGGCATATAGATCGGTATTATTACTGCTCAATTTTAAAAAATCGTCCACGCCACTTTGTATTAAAGTCGCTGTCCTGTTTGCTGATCAAAGATGGAAATTTTTGCGCTCTCAATATCGAACCTTACTAGCTGATCTGTATCATATTCACAATCGCCATGTACGACAGCAGAGAATTTTGTCCCGTGAAAATCCAACCAGACTGTCACCGACGACCCCATAGGCTCAACAAAAGTTACATGCGCGACATAGGCACCGGTGTTGGACAGATGAATATGTTCCGGCCGCACGCCTAACACGACTTGCTGCCCTTCGACTGCACCATGCCGAATTTGCTGTGACGTTAGATTGATGTCAAAAGGGAAGCCAATTTTCCACTGACCCGATTGAGGCGCTGATGCGGAAGCCGATGTCAGCTTCACATCGAAGAAATTCATACATGGCGCACCTAAAAAGCCAGCGACGAACAAGGTCTCAGGTCTTTCGTACACTTCAGTTGGCGTACCTATTTGCTGGATCGCACCGCCCTTCATCACAGCGATGCGCGTCGCCAACGTCATTGCTTCAACCTGATCGTGAGTGACATAAATCATGGTTGTAGCAAGCTTTTTATGTAGCAACTTCAATTCACGTCGCAGTTCGGTCCGTAATTTCGCATCTAAATTCGACAAAGGTTCATCGAACAAAAAGACACGCGCATCTCGCATTAACGCGCGGCCAATAGCGACTCGTTGCCGCTGTCCCCCAGATAATTCTGATGGCTTTCTTTTTAACATTGGGTAAAGCTGCAGCATCGTCGCTACTTCGTCGATGCGATGCTTAATCATGTTTTTGGAAATGCCTCGTACGCGTAAACCAAATGACATATTTTCTTCAACCGTCATCGTCGGATACAGCGCATAGGATTGAAATACCATCCCAATTCCGCGATCGCATGGCTCTGCATAGGTCATATTATCGCCGCCGATATAAATATCGCCAGCACTGACTTCATGCAACCCTGCGATCGCGTGTAGCAAGGTCGATTTGCCACAACCCGACGGACCGAGCAATACCAGAAATTCGCCTGGCTGCACAGTCAAATTAAGCGCATGAATAATTTCATTCGAAGCAATTCTCACACTTACACTATTAATATCCACCTGAGTCATGCAACTATCCCTTAACACTTAGCCTCTAACCTCTAACCTCTAACCTTTAACCTTTAATAGCGCCTGCTGTAATTCCTCTGACAAACCATCGACCTGATACAAAATAGATCAACAACGGAACACATGAAGTGATCATCGTTGCCGCCATATTGAGGTTATATAAACGTTCGCCAGTCGTGGTGTTAATGATGTTATTGAGTTGCACAGTCATTGGCAGATGATCAGCACCGGCAAAAATCAAACCTAAAATATAATCATTCCAGATACCCGTGATTTGCATGATACCGGCGACGATAAGCATCGGTTTTGCCATGGGCAACATCATATGCAGAAAGATTCGCCAAAATCCTATCCCATCAATTCTTGCTGCATTAAAAAGCTCACGCGGTATGCCTTTGTAATAGCCATAAAAAAGCAAGGTCATAATCGGCATACTGAAGACCACGTGGACAAGAATAATGCCGTAGAGTGAACTGAATATGCCCATGTAGGCCAGAATTTTCACGAGCGGGTATATCATGACCTGAACAGGAATAAAAGCGCCGACCATCAGTATGCCAAACACAATCGTGGCCCCCCTCGGACGCCAGAAACTCAGGGCATAGCCATTCAATGCACCTAGAAAAATGGAACTCACGGTACTCGGCACCACAATCATGACTGAATTCCAAAAACCAACGCGTAAACCCTCACAATTGACGCCTGTACATGCACTGCTCCAGGCCTGTATCCAGCTCGAAAAATCGAGTCGAGACGGTAAGAAAAAGATACTCCCACCGCGAATTTCATCCATGCTTTTGAATGAGGTCGTCAGCATCACGTATAAGGGAATCAAAAAGAAAAGTGCCGCACCAAACAGAAAAGCATAAATGCCGATTCTGCCGATCGACAATCCCCGGCCGCGTTGTGAAACCGGTGATTTAAAAGGAGTGATACGCGTAATCATAAAGACGTCACCCTTGCATTTTTCGCCTTACGCCAATACCAAATCGGTACTAAAAATACGAAGATGAAGACCAACAACGTCACCGCACCAGCAGATGCTAAGGCTAAATTAGCACGACTAAATAAATGGTCCATGATGAACTTTGCCGGCACATCCGTTGCGGTGCCAGGTCCCCCTTGTGTCATGGAAACGACTACATCAAATACTTTCACAACGCTCGTCAGTAGCAATATAAAAATAGTTCCTATCGTTGGTTTTAACATAGGGAGAATAATCGAACCGTATACACGCCAGGTTGGAATACCGTCAATACGCGCCGCATTCCAGAGCTCGTTGTCGATACTCCGAAGTCCCGCCAACATCAACGCCATAACAACACCAGAAATTTGCCATATCGCAGCAAGAGCAACTGCATAAATCGCTTTATCTTGTCGGACTATCCAATCAAATACAAAATCTGACCAGCCAAATTGGCGGACACTCTGCTGAATACCGTTTTCCGGATCGAGTATCCACTGCCAAACCAGACCCGTCGCCACAAACGACATGGCATAGGGATATAAAAATATGGTACGCAATAGTGACTCGGTACGAATTTTTTGATCAATGAAAACTGCCAGTAAAAAGCCGGTGACCAGGCTGGCAACAATAAACGTGCTGCCAAAAAGAAGGAGATTTTCAAGCGAATCAAACCAGCGCTGATTGTCAAATAAACGCTGATATTGGGAAATCCCGACAAAATCATATTTAGGGAAGCTACGCGAACTGCTCAACGAGATTCTCAGTGTCCACAGCGTTGCACACAGATAACACCCGAGACTGACCAAAACGAAAGGCAGTAATGCCGACCAGGGTGTCAGTTTTCGAGCAAGCTGCCGGACGTAAGCGATTACCATAGGGGGTTATGACTCCAACGCTGAAATAATGTTTCTTTGCACCTTCTCGACAGGGATGTTGCTATTCCAGTAATTGGTCAGGGCATCCGCCAAAGCGCCGTTTTGATCCGGTGTAAGATAAACCTCTCCATTACCGATCTGACGCGACTTATCTTTCATGATTGCCAGGCCTTTTTGAGCACACGCATCAAGCTTGCTGCCGTCAACATCCGTTCGGATAGGAATTGAGCCTTTATTCTTGCTAAATGCAATCTGGGTAGATGGCGTAATAATGACACTTGCTAACAAATTTTGTGCTTTGACTTGATCGGGGTTGGACGTTTTAGGGAACACAAACACGTCGCCCTGAATTATGTATAAAGATTTGTCGCCAAATCCTGGCACGCAACCATAATCTCTCTCAGCTTCTTGTTTAGCCAGCGAGAACTCACCTTTCGCCCAATCACCCATAAATTGCACACCCGCTTTGCCATTGATGATCATGGCAGTTGCATCGTTCCAATTACGGCCTGGTGAACCTTTATCAACATACGATTGCAAGCGCTTAAAAGTTAACAACACCTTTTTAAACTGCTCCGACATGATGGCTTTTTGATCGCGATCTCTTAACACCTTCAAATATAATTCACGGCCCCCAACGTTACTCAGTACCGTTGTAAAAACAATGTTGTCTTGCCACGATTGCCCACCATGCGCCAAGGGAATCAAACCGATCGCTTTTATTTTATCGAGTGCGACGAACAATTCGTCCATCGTTTTGGGCTCAGATGTGATGCCAGCCTTTTTAAATACGGCTTTTGAATACCATATCCACGTTGGCATATGAATATCTACAGGTGCGGCGTAGTAGTGCCCTTTTACCCGTACAATGTTGAGGACGATTTCAGGGAGAAATTTGTCCCATCCATCACGCTGCGCCACGACATCGACATTGTTGAGCATACCCTGCTCGATCATGTCTCTGAATTGATTCGTGGTATTAAATTGCGCTGCAGTTGGCGGATTACCGCCCACCATACGATTCAATGCCACCGCCCGTGCTTGCTCCCCTAACGCGACAGCGTTATCTACCCAGATACCACCCGCCTGCCGATAAGCTTCTGCCAGCGATTTGACCGCAGATGACTCGCCACCTGCTGTCCACCAATGTATGACTTCAGCGCGAGGCCCTGCCGCTACAGCAGGCTTGGTCTGTGCATACGCTGAATTCAGACATGCACAGGCAAGCAAGCCTATCGACAGGCGCTTGCCGACAGTGTAAAACCGATGATACTTTGGAAGAAAAGCGATCATGTTTATTTCCATAGGTTACCAAGCTAAATTATCTTTGATGCTCCGATTTTAAAAACCGGGCAAACCACTTTCCGCTCTCTTTTAATATCCGCCGTTGCGTTTGATAATCAATATAAGTTAAGCCAAATCGCCTCAGATAGCCTTGCGCCCATTCAAAATTATCCAGCAAACTCCAGACAAAATAGCCATTTAAATTGACACCAGCCTTGACTGAATCGAGTGCCGCAACCAAGTGCCGCGCGAGATAGCGCTTGCGTTGCTCATCAATAATTTCACCTGCCGCATTAAATACATCGTCATAGGTAGACCCATTTTCTGTCAAATAGATGTTCGCAGGTGCATAATCTGCCTGTATCCGCAACAATAATTCAGTCATTTTTTCCGGTGCAACTTGCCATCCAAAAGCAGTTCGCTCAACATTCGGCGTTTCTACTATTTCTACGTTAAATGGATAAGTACCCGGTGCGTCCTTCACGACTTCAGGAAAATAATAATTGACGCCAAGAAAGTCAGTTGGCATCGCAATGTCTTCCATATCGTTATCAAACACCTGTGGGCATAGTTCTCCCATCAGTGACACCGTATCCTGAGGATAACCGCGACCATATAATGGGTCTAAGAACCAGCGATTCCGCATCCCATCATGGCGTACTTTGGCAGCGAGATCAGCAGCATTATCGCTTGCCGGGATAATTGGATGCAAACTTAAAGTAATACCAATTTGTGCACCTGGCACATTTGTACGAATGATTTTCGTTGCTTGTCCATGCGAAAGTAGAACATGATGACATGCTTGAAGTGCCGACTGCAAGCTTGTTTCACCAGGCGCGTGCACGCCTTCATAGTAGCCCATGATGCAGGAACACCAAGGCTCATTGTGGGTGATCCAATGTTTGACCCGATCGCCCAGACGGCGACTGACGACGTCAGCATAGTTATTGAATGCATCAACCGTGGCGCGCGACTTCCAGCCTCCTTGAAGTTGCAAGGCTTGCGGTAAATCCCAGTGGTAGAGGGTCAGCCAAGGCTCCATCCCGCGTTCAATAATCCCATCTACAAGGCGATCGTAAAATTCAAGGCCACGCTCTTCAATTTCGCCAGTACCGACTGGAAAAATCCTCGGCCACGATACGGAAAACCGATAGGCTTTAACGCCCAGATCACGTGCCAGATCGAGATCTTCCGGCCATCTGTGGTAGTGATCGCAAGCTATGGCGCCGCTGCTACCATCGAGAATTCGCCCGGGCTGTGCAGAAAACTCATCCCAGATGGATGGTCCACGACCATCTTCGTTCGCTGCACCTTCAATTTGATATGACGACGTCGAGCACCCCCATAAAAAATCTTCAGGAAACTGCTCACGCTTGATATGTATTGGATCATTATGTGCGCTCATTAGCATTGATATCGCCTATATTCATCAATTTATTTTAAAGGGCAAATACGGCAAAAAACCGTCCCTCACGAATGAGGAACGGTTATCACCGCGATTGAATGTTACCGGTAACCAGAGGAATTATTTAAATTTATAATTCATGCCAACTGAGACACCGCGTCCGTACTTGTTGTACTCCTGAGGTGCTGTTGCACCACCGAAACCAGAACCGTCTTGAATGTTGCGATCGGGTGTATCAGTCAAATTAGCAACTTGCAATATGAATGTCATGCCTTTGTAGCGACCTTCTTGCAACTCGTAGCTCACCTGTGCATCAACAATCGATTGACTCAACATTTGCATTACAGATGTCTGACCGAACAAAGAATTGTATTCGCCACGGAAACTTGAACGATAACGGTCACTAATACGAGCAGAAAAACCATTTTTCTCATAATAGAACGTCAAATCTGCGACTGTCTTTGATAAGCCTGGCAACGTTGCCCACATCGGTGTTTGTGACCCTGGACCATTGACTTTGATATTCGTGTCTGTAAACGATGCGGAAGCAATAACACCGAAACCACTCAGAGCTGGCGTTAACATCTCGCCCGTCACCGACGCACTCAACTCCACGCCTTGCACTTTGCCACCTGTACCATTTGCCTGCGTAGTATAAAAGCCCATGTTTGAAACAGGAACAACCGTCGGGTTTTGATTTACATAGCCCGTAAAATCCCATGGAATTGAATTTTGATAGATATAACTATTCAATTTTTTATAGAACAAAGTAGCCGAGATATATGCCTTTTTTCCCCAATACTGCTCGAGGGATAAATCGACGGCATCTGCAATCCATGGTTTCAATTTAGGATTGCCACCGCCACCACCCCACGTGTGCGTTGTAAGATCAACACCTGCTCCACTCGTAGCGGTCATATCGAAAAGACGAGGCCGCATCAATTCACGTGCTGCACCAAAACGCAGCAAGCGGTCTCCACCAATATCGCCCACCAGATTCAAGCTCGGTAAGAAATTGCTATAACGTGTGCCATTTTCGAAGGGACTAGATGGGGTGCCATTTGCTGCAAATGCCCATGCATTCGAGTACTGATTCGTATTAACAAACTGCGCACCTATATTGCCACGCACTGGAATATTACCAATTTCTGTTTCAATATCAGCCTTAACATAAGCAGTGGTAATGCGTTCGTGCACACCGAAGTCATGCGAATAGTCACCACTTGGGCCACCACTCATGTTTGGCGTGATAGTGTAATATTGATTAGCAATGTTATTGAGGTCATAGCTCAATACGTTACCCGCACCTGCAAAAGCAAGAGATGTTGGCGTCAGTAAATTAGATGGGGAGATTAACTGAGTTTTCCCGCCATTTTTCAGTGTTGCGAACGCCACAGCAAAATCTTGAGTCTTATCGCGCGCAGTAAAATTGATACCAAAATCAGCCATACTGAAGATGCCGCCCAGACGATGTCGGGCATGTAAATTCAATGTTTTGATCGTATCATTCAGTGTGGAATCCTGTAAGCGACCAGCGTGCCCCCAACCACCCGGGTCTCCTAAAGCGACCGTATTTGGATCGGCAAAACTTGCTGCTGGCGTAAATACGCCAAAGGCAGGCGTCGTTGGAATGCTAAATGTGATACTTGAAGACGGTGTACCTGCGTAGCTTTCAAACAGGTTTTCATGCCGCTTTGCATTTGAGTAGCTAAAATCACCAATCAGCTTCCAGTCACCAACCTTGACTTCATTATTCCACCCTAAGGAACTTAAGTTATCGTCACGTGTGTTATGTTGACCCATTACTACTGGCTGATTACCACTTGGTGAAAACGCAATGGTACCTGAATTTAAAATGCTCGAACCGCCAGACATCGCGAAACCTGGATTAGTGTATGTGTAATTGCCATTCCAAGGATTGGAATCCCACATCACGCCACGCATGACTTCAGTTTGATTAAATTTAGAGTAATAAAAATCAAGCGTGCTGTGTACTGACGCATTTGGTTTATACTCAACCACACCAATCAAACCATCGCGAATTTCTTTGCGAGACGTAGTTGTGATCTCATTACCACCCAACGCTGTCGCACCATTATAGAAGCCATTTCCTGGCGCACCCCACCACCAAGCTTTTTCGTGTTGTTGCTGACCAGGCGCATCTAAATGTGCAAATCCGAGTGCGACGCCCAGCTTATGATCATCAAATTGATCAACATAAGAGAAACTGAAACGCCCCCCCTTGTCGGATGTCCCACCATAACTATTATTGATATTTCCAAGAGAATTTTTGTCCAACTGACCAGCAACTACGAACTTACGTTCGCTATAATCTAAAGGCTTCATCGTGTGCAGATCAACCGTACCTGCAAGTCCACCACCCAATAAGGTCGCATCTGGTGTCTTATAAACCAAAACGCTAGAGATCAATTCCGCAGGGTATTGATCATATTGAACGCCACGATTAACACCTGTACTAGCTTGCTCACGTCCATTGAGCAAGGTGCCGGTAAAATCTGGAGACATACCGCGAATTGCAATTACTTGCGCACGCCCGTCAACCCGCTGACCGGCAACACCAGGCAATGAGGCGAGCGCATCAGCAATACTCTGCTGCGGTAATTTACCAATATCTTCCTGACTAATGGCTTCGACAATAGAGTCAGAGCCTTTTTTCAAGGTAATGGCACCCTCAATACTGCCACGCAAACCGTTCACCACGACACTTTGAACGCCATCTGGTGCGGCCTTTGCAGCCTGCTCAGTTGACGTGGACTGCACTGTTTGCGCCATTGCCACGCCGACAGGCGCAACGAACATCAATGCGCAGACTGCTGCCAAAGGGCGCAATTTAAATTGTCTTGTCTCCATTATCCCGCCTTTGGAGTGATTAAATTTCTTCATTTGATTCTCCTTGTTTATATTTTGTCACACTGAATAATTCAGTGTGCTTATTTTTTATTTACTTCGCCAATCAAAATTCAGTCCCCGTTTTTTACTCAATTTAGGATCATCTAAATTGCCAAGTCTTTCGATCTACCTTTTTTTGGAATCGTTTCCATTTGGTGTTGAAATTATCGGTTTGATATACGGATACTGTCAATCTTTTTTGAATCATTCTTTTAAATTTGTGATGATGATGCTTGGATAAGACACAAATTTAAAATACCACTAAAAAATTTCACTTAAAAAAATAAAAAAATTCACCTTAAATGGCGTTTTTTTGCGACTACTGACTCCTTTAATACTTCCCCGACCATCAATGTCCCAACAGCTCAAATTTGACACCTCAGAATGCGCTTAGAATCTATCCGAAAATAAGGTCGCATTAGGATTAAAGCACGCCATTTTTGCACTAATTTTTGCTACAAATCTGGCCAATCAATGTCAGCAAATCCGCTGGATTAAAGGGCCTAGAAATAAAAAAATCAAGGGTATTGCGAACATCTGGTTTTAAAAAAACATCCACGCCATTGGTAAGCATAATGATTGGCACAGTTGAATTTAATCTGACGAGATTACGCAGAGAAAACCCGTCTGTATCCTTCAACATAATATCGAGAATGACGACAGAAAATTCTGTATCCAAGTTGAAAAAATGCGTAAAAAATGACTCCTCATTATGGGCGACTGTAACGTTAAACTGGTTCTTTTCCAGATATGCTTTTAGCAGACACCTGGTTGCAAGATCATTTTCTGCTACGAGTATGTTGACTGCCATTCTTGATACCACGTGACTTTGAAGAATCGAACTCACTGTTTATGCTTTTACCAGAACTTGAGGCACATTATTTTTTCAGCTTTGTCAGGGTCGGATCAGTGAATTAAGCTTATTTTCACTGACAATCGCGGCAAAAAAACATCAAGTAATGGCAACTTAATTTACGTTGCACGCGACAAACAGAGTTCAGCGCTTGTCGCGTGTGGTACTTATCAACACAATTATGGTGTTATGCCAATACCAGTATTTAAGGTGAACGCATTTGACGTCGTCCATTGTTTCCAGTCACTCGCAATCGTCGCGGCAGAGTCTGTGGAAATATTCGGCGTAATGGCTTTGTTGTTTGTGTCGTACCAGCCCCATGAATCAGGTGCAGGACCATGGGTTGCTTTGTACGACCATGCACTCCAGCTTAAGCCAGCATTATCATAGGCGTTAATCGAGTGTAACCATGCATTTGGACCAAAGCCGAAGTCGTTGAACTCGCCGATATAGCCGGGAACATTCCATGAGGCATGCGCGAGGAAATCATTCACCTGATTATCGGACCCACTTGTCACCTGCGCCAGCGTACCGTTATATTGGTACTCATGCATTTCATAGACAACGTTCGTCCAATTAAATTGAGATGGTGGTGGTAAATTTGCCCAACTCCAACTACCAAATGTGCCTTCCATAAAGATCATATGGTCGGCATCAACGCTGCGGATTGTATTATATAAACTATTATAGGCTGTCCATACCGCGTTAGTATTTGGTGCCCCCATTGGTTCATTAATGAGGTCATATCCTGCTACCGCCGGATTTCCATTGTAATGCGTTGCGATCTGCTGCCACATGTACGATGTGCTAGTTTGGTTGGCGGCATTTGTCCAATACGTATTTTGATTGGCGTAACCGGTATCATCACTGACACTTTGGCCACCAACAACACCATGCATATCGATCACCACATAGATACCTCTTGCTGCTGCATTTGAGACAACCCAATCGAGCATCGTAAATGCATCTGGACGCCAGCCGCTCGGCGTTGTGTTATTGATCGTATAAAATTGCCCCCACCAGACCGGTACGCGGATGACGTTATAGCCAGCATTTTTAATATTGTCCAAGTCTGCGCCAGTGATCCAACTTTGTTGGAAAGTAGTAATCAGACTTTGCTCCATCGTTACACCGAAACGCGCATCCAAAGCTTGAATCACGCTATAAGTATCTGGCAGGTTACCGCTATCGAGTGGCGCCATCCATTTTTCCATGACGAATAATCCACCCAAATTAAATCCACGCAACTGAATTTTGTTACCGCTCGCATTGACAATGCTGGTGCCATTCGCATGCAACATCGTTAGCGGCAAACTTGTTTGGTAAGCGCAGGTGAGCGATATGTTGGTAACGTCACCACTTGCAACAGTGCCTGCACCGCTGTTACTGCTAATCGCACAAGTTTGACCTGTTGGTTGCGTAGTAATCGTCACTGCATAGCTGCCTTGTGATGCAATTTTTGTTGCGAAGCTAAATGTTCCATTCGCTTTGACAGTCAATGCATCGTTACCATTATTACTCAATACAATTTGTGTGCCACTAGCCATACCAGTGATACTACCACCGATGGCATAGATGACAGGCGTTGGCGTTGGCGTTGGCGTTGGCGTTGGCGCTGGCGTTGGCGTCGGTGCTACAGTTGCGGTCGATCCGCCACCACCGCCACAACCGGACAAAGCCATTGACATAGCGACACTGACCAGGCTTAGTTTAATATGGTGTAGTTTTTTCATTTGGCGCTCTTTTTTTGCGTGGATTGACAGACGCGAGCGCTCAAGACGAGCTGACACATTTGATATCTCCTTTTTTTGGTATTTTTCATTGCACATCGACATCTGCTGATCGTTCACCTCTTTGGGTAAATCGATAAATTTTTAGCTCAACGCTAAGACCACTATCAATTGGTAACGTTTCCAATTTTTATGGAATATATCATCGCTAGAATTTTTGTGTCAACTTAATTACTAATTATTTGCACAAAGTTAATCGAATTAAAATTGTACGAAGGGGGAAAATTTGTTGATTAAATTGACCGTCGGGGAAAGGTCTATCTGTATTAAGTCGAAATTACGAGAGCATTACGAGGGAATTTGCGACCGAAACGGCAAACGCTTAAACGATCGCCAAGATCTGCCGGGCTCATTTTTTGAGCCAATACCGATAAAGCCCAGATTGTTGCAATTTATCATCAACAATCTGGATTAATTCACGTTTGCTAATTCAATATTTGATCGTGCTGCGCGACTAACGTGTGTTCTGAATCAACGACGCACGGAAATGCACATCTAAAGTGAACTTTTTGACGACAGGAAGATGGGAGTCATAGACCCGATTCAAGAGTGCATTAGTCGCGTTAAATGTAATCTCACCCCAAGGTATTTGCACTGAAGTAAGACGTGGAGCACTGTATTCAGCCGTCGTTGTATTGTCATAGCCGACAACAGAAATTTCCTCAGGAACCAAAATCCCTTGCTGTTTAAAATACGATAAGGCACCGACAGCCACTTCATCATTGGCACAAAAAAGTCCCGTAAATGATACTGATTTTTGCATCAGCTTTTCGGCACCAATCCACCCTGCTTCTGAGGAATAATCGCTTTGTACCATCGTCACTTTGCGCTTGGGAATGCCAGCACGCTTCAATTCATCAAAAAAACCTTGAATACGATCCACGTTATCTTGTGATGTCGCCGGGCCGGAAAGAACCGCTAAATCCCTGTGTCCATAGTCTAGAAAAGCACGCGCGGCCAATTCCCCACCGTGATAGTGGTCAACGATGAAACACTGATTTTTAATTTTAGGTAGATAATGATTCAACAGCACCAGCTTTGATTGCATATCACCTAAATGGGCAAGGTCTTGTGTGGTTAGAGAATTACTCATCACAATAATGCCATCTGCACCGCGTTGAATCAAAAAGTTAATCCCTTCCAATTCTTGCTCTCTCGCGTCACCATTACCATTCCCAAAAGCGACTACCATATGAACGCCAGCAGCACGTAATGCGCTATCAATCGACTGCAAAATAGGCGTATAAAAAGTACCTTTTAGCACCGGAATGTACACGCCAACCATCAGTGAATTTCCAGAGAGCAGAGAGCGCGCCAGATGCGACGGCCGGAAATCAAGTTCTTCGATCGCTTTTTTTACTTTTTCCATTGTCGCGGGAGACACAGAGCCTCTTCCACTGAGCACTCGAGAAGCAGTTCCAAGTCCTACACCCGCAACGCGGGCAACATCTTTAATTGTCGCCACATCAACCCTTAATATGAGATTTCATTCAATGAAAAAAATGCTTTTGCATCAGCAAAAAAAGCTCTGAGCGCGTTGGCTCTCCGAGCACTTTCTTTGTAGTAAATGAAGTGTTTCAGCGGATTCGCTGCCGACCAAAATCGTAATCCGTCTTACAACAATTCGCAAATATATGCCAATTTTACTCTAAAACTTCAATAACTCGTCAGATCAAGAATGATCGCAAAGGATTTCTTGGAAAGCTTTCTAGACACATCTGAAATATGCATTCAAGCTGAGGTTTAAGTGCAACAAAATTGGCAAAAAAAACAGGAAGCGTGTCAGCAAAAACGTAGCGCAACTTACATCGTACCCAGATGGGCAATCAATCCTTGTCCAGGCTATTCGGTGCTCGGGAATACGAAATTGAAATCAGTGCCATAATGTGGCGTTGGCTTGCGTTACCTAAAGCGCAAGTTGAAAAAATGGTTCTGTATATTCCACGACACTAACGGGTATTTCAATGAACACCCCTGACATCATCCAAACATCATCAGCCAAATCCTGCACCGTCTACTTTGACGGTGCTTGTCCAGTATGCTCAAAAGAAATTGCTACTTATCAGCGATTGAAAGGTGGGGAGAGTATCAATTGGGTAGACGCTAGTACCTGTCACGAGCAGGAACTGGGGAAAGCGCTCGATCGGCCGTCAGCCTTAGCACGCCTGCATGTGCGTGATGCTAACGGCAATCTGGTTGATGGCGCCGCCGCTTTTGTCGAGATATGGAAGCACCTTCCCTCATTAGCATGGCTGGCCCCAATAGCATCGAACGGTTTGGTAATCCGACTATTGAACTGCATATACACAGGATTTTTGCGTGTCCGTCCGCTATGGCGTAAGAATTAATGCGTCGAAACAGATCGACAAAATCTATTCTACATAGATAATCTACATAGATAATCTACATAGATAATCTACATCACATCGAAGGTATGCAGTATCAGCCAGAGATTCGCCGCGGAAATGATAAAAAATAGGAACCACGCAATCGACTGCACAATTGGGCTGGTTTGAAAGCGTCCCATAAGTCGCTCACTACTCGCCATTTTAATCATCGGGTACATGACAAAAGGCAGCTGTAAGCTCAGTACGACCTGACTTAAAATGAGCAATCGCCCAACGGAGTGCTCACCCCACACAGCAACACCTATCCAGGCGGGAATTAATGCTAAAGCACGTGTAGCCATACGTCGCTGCCAGCAGGGAATTTTTTTCTTCAGGAAGCCATCGAGTATGACTTGACCGGCAATCGTTCCTGTAAATGTGGAGCTCTGACCGGATGCTAACAATCCTATGCCGAACAATAATCCGGCAAATGCACTCCCACTAACGGGATCAAGCAGATGATAAGCATCATCGAGTTCAGTCACTACGGTTTTGCCATGAAACGCTGCCGCTGCCATAATTAAAATTGCGGCGTTGATCAACAGTGCAAAAGACAGTGAAACGATCGTATCAATATTGGCAAAACGAATTGCTGCGGAACGACCGGCATCGCTATCGCCAATCTTTCTCGTCAACACCACCGACGAGTGTAGATATAAATTATGTGGCATTACCGTTGCGCCTAAAATCCCTATCGCGAGATATAAGCCATCGATGTTCTCCAATGTTTGCATCGTTGGTAGCAGGCCTTGTGCAGCGCAATCCCAACAGGGCTGCAGTAGTACTAATTCAGCGAGCAGGCAGCTACTAATCGTCGCAATTAAGGCCAAAACAATTGCTTCAATTTTGCGAAATCCTGCACCCTTCAGCCCCAAAACTAAAACGGTATCGAGCGCAGTAATACCTATCCCCACAGGAAGCGTTACACCTAAAATCAATTTAAATGCCAATGCACACCCGAGGACTTCCGCAATATCACACGCGATAATCGATATCTCAGCGAAGCCCCACATCAGCAGCGATGTTCTGCGTGAATATTGTGCGCTACACAAGCTTGCTAAGTCTTTGCCTGTAGCAATGCCAAGTCTCAGGCTAATACTTTGCAACAACATCGCAGAGACACTTGATAAGACGACGACAAACAATAAGGAATAGCCAAATGTCGACCCTGCAGAAATTGCGGTCGCCCAATTGCCGGGATCCATATAGCCGATTGATATGAGCAAACCGGGACCCGCAAAGCGGAGAACTTTTTTCCAGACTGGATCGCTCTGAGCAACGCTGACGCTGCCGACAACTTCGGAAGGACAAAAAGGCGCCGTAGCGTGTGTAGGAAGTGTAAACACAGACGTTTCTCTACAAGAAGCTTGATTAGCCAGATTTAGCTAGATTTAGCTTGATTTGGGCAAATTAAGCTGAATCAAGCGTCATTATAAAACATGTCATTACATTACATTATGCGGCGTTTGCGGTGTTGATAGGCACTGGCGTCACAAGGGTTCGCTGTAAACGCCACAGTACGGTAAAAGCTGCAACCGACGTTGCAATGACAACATACCCCAATAAATCGTAATGTTGTAATTTACCGGTCGCATCAAAACTAACAATATGGCCCGCCAAGACGGAGGCGACACCGCCCGATAATTGCTGAATGGATGCACTAATCGCGCTGAACGAACCGCGTTGAACTGGTGTTGGCACAGAAGCCATCATCGCCTGAAACGGAATCATTCGTGAAAAAATGCCGACGAACAAAAGGACATTGACAACCACTAACAATGGAAACGACACCGCTTCCATATGTGTGTAAATGACCACCATCAACATTGACATCAGCGTACCAAAGATGAAGACTTTGAATTTCCCCACCGAATCGGCGATTTTTCCTATCATCGGGCCGAAGAAGATCGTACATAATCCGGTGATCATATATAAGGTCGGTAACTGATGAATGCTAATACCAAGGTTATTCACCACGAAAGTACTGCTGAAAGGCATCAGCATAAAGCCACCGGTCTGCAATAAGGAAACCGCGGCAAATGCCAGTAAATAGCGTGGCTCGGTGACAGTATGAAACAAGTGCTTGCATGCGCTGTGCTCTTGTGGAATCGCCAGATGGGCCGCAACAGGCTTCATTTTCCAAAGGACAAACAAGCCACCTACCAGACCCAACAACGCCATCGCGAAAAACGGAATATGCCAGTTCCAACGATTCGATAGATACAGCCCAAAAGGGATACCCAACACCTGACTGGCAGCAAAGGCGGTTTGTATCATTCCCATGACCCGTCCTCGCAATTGCGGTGCGAATAAATCAGTCGCGATCGCCAAAACAATGGAACCTATTACACCGCCAAACAAGCCCGTGACAATCCGGGCGAGCAACAGTAATTCATATGTTTGCGCCAGTCCGCACCAGACTGTACCGAGTATGAAACCAGTATAGAAGAACAACAGCAATTTTTTTCTGTCATATCTGTCCGCAAATCCAGCCGTCAGCAGACCTGACAACCCCGCACTAAATGCATACGCCGATACCACTACGCCAAATTGTTTCGCCGTAATTGCCATCGAAGGCATGATGGTTGCCCCCAATGGCGACATCAGCATGAAATCGAGAATAACCGCAAACTGTAAAAATGCCAGCATTCCAACGACCAATTTTTGATAGGCCGAAAATACTGGGTTTGAAGAATCAGGATCAGGATTAGTTATCGTCATATCTATTATTACGTCCGAGAGTGATGGCCTTTTCTGGGCACGCCGTCACGCACAGACCACAAGCGCGACAAGCGTCAGCGTTGGGAGTATACGCGACTTGCATGCCATGCACGCGCAACTTCAATTTTTGAAAAAAATGCATAGATTGATAGTCTGTCAGCTCTATCGTTCGAACGTCAAACACCTGTTCTGGGCATATCACAAGACAATCGCCCTTACCTTCGCAGCGCTTCAAATTGACGATCGGTGCCAAGACGCCTGGCGCTTGCGTGCATTCAAGACTTTTATTATCACGAATGTTCATTATTCTCGACGTCCAAAAGTATGGTGACGCTGCTGAAAAAATTGTTCACGTTCTTCAGCGGTCATCTGATTTAATTTTTGCCATTTATGCCAATGTCGATGTCCATGCCAACCGCCGTGACCACGAAATCCACCAAACAAAATCCGACATAGTGCTAACAAGCCCAGCGCATGCCAATAGTCAATCAACTGCACGCCTTGAAACAAGGCGGGCATCACCCAGTTCCACAGCCACATTACCACCGCAGCAAGCGCTGCGAATATCACTAACATTAAACCCTTCATCCATCTCATCCATGTGTATCTCATGTCGTTCTCCTTAATTTTCTAATGCATCATAAATTTCTTGCAGACGACTACGAAGTGCAAGTACTGCGTACCGTTTGCGTGCCAATAAGGTATTCATCGAAATGCCGGTTTGCAAAGCCATGTCTCTAAAGCTTTGTCCCTCCAATTCGTGGGCAATAAACACGTCACGTTGATTTTCTGGCAATTCTTCAATCGCTCGCTGAAGTTCTTGCAGCATCATCTTTCGTGCGAAGACGGCGTCTGGACCTTCGTCCGGCGATGGCAGCATTAAATCCAGGCTAGTGTCGTCTTCATCACCACTCAAATCATCACGTTGTTCTTGCAGAGAAAGCTCCTTTTTCTTGCGAAAGCGATCAATAATCCGGAAACGCGCTACTTGATATAGCCAGGCACTGACTTGCTCTACGGTTTCTGGAAACTGATACGCCTCAACTAACTCATAAAAAACATCCTGCAAAATATCTTCGGCCTCACTAGCATCAGCAACACGCCGCAAGATGAAGCCCGCTAGTTTCTTGCGGAAACGAACGACCGCTTCAGTGATTGCACTGTGTTGTTGATGCGAAGTTGGCTTATCTTGTGATGTCATACCTATGAAGACGTTTGAGAATTGAAAATATTGTATGCACTACGAACTAATTTTAAATTTTTTAAAATTTTGATTTTTGATTTTTGATTTTTGATTTCCCCCTATGTCAGGATAGATGTCGCGTCAATTAATTCACATCAACCGTATTGGGGCGGAGTAGAGACATGCAGTGAATCGTTATCCAGCAGAACGCAAGGAGGCCATCCTTAAGCAGATGATGCCGCCAATGAATAAATCAGTTTCAGTATTGGCCCGTGAGAACGGCATAACGGAGCAAACACTCTATA